>JAFVPI010000120.1 GCA_017505405.1 Mogibacterium sp. | reverse complement strand
CTACAGCTTCTCTTGATGTCGAGAATGAGACAAAAGTGCAGGGTGCGCTGTCGAGACTGCTTGCCAACAAGACTGTGCTTGTGATAGCTCACAGGATGCGTACTGTGGAAGCTGCAGATAAGATAGTTGTTCTTAATGACGGCAGAGTGGCCGAATGCGGAAGTCCGAAGGAATTGTTTGCTAAGGAAAACGGGATATTCAGACATATGTCAGAGCTGCAGAGAGACAGCGCTGCGTGGAGCATCACAGCGTAAAATGTTAACAGTGTTAACTTTACTTAACCGGGTGGACTAAAGCGTCTACGAGTGGTATTTTTGTAGAGGAATACAGAATTGCCTGCCCTTTTCGAGGGGCAGGCAGTCGGCTTTTTTTGAGATAAGTTAACGCAACAAGCGACCTGTTAACTTATAAAGACTGTCAGGAGGGTATTCAAAATGAAAAAACACAGATCCTGGGCATGGGCAACAGTATTCTGCATGCTGATGACTATGTATACAGGCAGAAAGAAAATCTAGTCGGATCAGAGAACCAAAGGAGGAACGAAATGAGTATATGGAAATGGAGTCATGCAGGGCTTTTCGTGGGTGGAATGCTCTTTGCGACAAAGGGTATAGAGATTCTTGCGGGAAAAACAGCGCACAAAGCATACGTTCAGGCTACTGCTTTCGGACTTCGCTGCAGAGATGATGTTCTCAGCAGCGTTACGGCTGTAAGAGAAGGATGCGGAGATATCTATGCCGAGGCTGTAGAGCTTAACGAGGATAGAGTGCTTGGCCCTGACTTTGACGTTGAAATAATAGAAGATACAAGCAGCGTAAAGAAAGCTGCGAAAAAAACCGCTAAGAAGGCAGATAATTAAGGAACGGAGACGCTTATGAGATTTATTGTCCGCGCAGAATCGCGCGGCCGAATCAGAGTGCATGCCGATATTGAGAGGATGAGTCTTGCAGAGGCGGACATCCTGGAATATTACATGAAAGCAGTTCCCGGTGTGAAGCATGTCAAGGTATATGACCGGACCTGTGATACGGTGATCAATTATACCTGCAGCAGGGAAGCGGTAACTGAGGCTCTTTCATTGTTTGCATTTGAGGATGAAAGCGCGAGAGCACTCGTTCCCGAGCACACCAGCAGGGTATCTGACCGTGATTATGAGAACCGGCTTGTAAATAAAATAATCTTCAGATACATGCGCATGTTTCTGCTGCCGCATCCGCTGAGGGTGCTCTGGTGTGCAAACAAAGCGGCCGGTTATCTGAAGGAAGGTCTTAAAGCACTCGGTGAAGGCAGGTTAAGTGTTGCTGTACTCGACGCGACCGCGATCACAGTGTCATTTGCAAGAGGTGACCATGACACATCGTCTGCTGTCATGTTCCTTCTCAGCATTGGAGATCTCCTTGAGGAATGGGCGCATAAAAAGTCTGTTGAGGATCTGGCCGGACTGATGTCTCTCAATGTGGACAAAGCCTGGATTGTCCGTGACGGTGCTGAAATGCTCATATCTGTCAGTGATATCAATGCAGGTGATGAGGTGATCGTACGGATGGGCAACATGATACCGCTCGACGGTAAAGTCATAAGCGGCACTGCCATGGTGAATCAGCAGACTATGACCGGAGAATCCATGCCGGTCAAAAAGGATGAGGGCAGTTACGTATACGGCGGCACGGTGGTTGAAGAGGGCGAATGCCGGTTCATTGTTGATAAGGCAGCCGGCAGCGGCAGATATGACCGTATCGTAAGAATGATAGAGGAGTCTGAAAAACTCAAGTCCGCAAGCGAATCCAAGGCAGCGGATCTTGCGGACAGGCTTGTCCCATACAGTCTTGCCGGGACCATCATAGCCTATGTGCTTACGCGCAACGTACAGACCGCGCTGGCATTCCTGATGGTGGACTATTCATGTGCTTTGAAGCTGTCAATGCCGCTGGCAGTTCTCTCTGCAATGAGGGAAAGCGGCAGACACAAGATAACGGTTAAGGGCGGCAAATTCCTCGAGGCAGTTGCTGATGCCGATACCATCGTTTTCGATAAGACCGGAACGCTTACTGATGCAACGCCGTCTGTTGTTGATGTGATCTCTTTCGGCAGGAACAATAAAGACGAGATGCTGAGGATCGCAGCCTGCCTTGAAGAGCATTATCCGCACTCTATTGCGAATGCTGTAGTCGAGGCGGCAAAGATCAGGGGGCTCAATCATGAAGAGATGCACTCGCGGGTGGAATATGTTGTCGCGCATGGCATAACGAGCTTTATAGAAGGGCAGAAGATATCAATAGGAAGCTATCATTATATATTCGAAGATGAAGGCTGCATGATACCGTCCGGAGAGGAAGATAAGTTCGAACAGCTCCCTGAAGAGTATTCTTTGCTTTATCTGTCAATAGCCGGTATGCTTGCTGCGGTCATCTGCATAGACGACCCGGTCCGCGACGGCGTTAAGGCGGTGATCGATGAGCTCAGAGACAGAGGCTTCAGCCGCATAGTGATGATGACAGGCGACAGCGAAAAAACTGCTGCTTATGTTGCTGCAAAGACGGGAGTTGACGAATACATTTCTGAGGTTTTGCCTGAAGACAAAGCCGGGTTTATCCGAAGCGTCAGGAACGCCGGGCATAAAGTTGTCATGATAGGCGATGGAATAAATGATTCACCGGCACTTTCAGAGGCTGATGCGGGAGTAGCTGTCAATACAGGAGCCGCAATCGCAAGGGAGATCGCGGACATAACGATAGAAGCAGAGAACCTTGGGGAATTGCTTGTGCTGAGAGATATTTCCAAAGCGCTGATGCGAAGGATAGACGGTGATTACAGATTGATCATAACACTCAACTCAATGCTTATATTGCTGGGAGCATTCGGGATCATCACACCTGCTGCTTCTGCTACTTTACACAATCTTTCAACAATAGGGATCAGCGTTTATAATATGACAGATCTGATCGGGGCGTAGAAGGGAATAACAATAATGGCTGCAAAACTGATAATACTGGCAGGAGCGTTGCTTATAGCATATGCTGTTTACGGAACAGTTCAGAAGGTGAGAGGAAAATCGAAGTCGAGCTGCTGCGGGAGTGCGGAAATAGTGATGCCCAAGCCTGTTGAGGACACAGATGAGTCTCATTATCCATATAAGTACTATGTATCGGTCGATGGCATGATGTGCAGCAACTGTGCCGCCAATGTTGAAAACGCAATTAATAAATCAGGTGACACCTGGGCACATGTCAACCTTGGAAGAAAGAGGGCGGAAGTGCTTTCAAAAACTGAAAAGACAGAAGCTGATTTCACCAAAGCTCTGCAAGGAACCAGCTACAAAGTGACAGGCTTTGAGCAGGTATAATAGAGTTACCCGACATTATGAGCATCCGTACTATGGTGCGGATGCTCATACTTTTTCCCCTATAGTCTGAAGCCAGAAGGAATAGATGAGCAGAACGGCCGGACTTATCAGATACCGGTATTATTACCGGAGCTTGATCCGAAACAAAAAACAGGATATTGAAAGTCCTGTTTTTTAGTGATTTCATTGGAATTACCATGCAAATCAGATGCTGTGGCGCTCTTTCTGCTGTGCCTTAAAGGCATAGCCCCCGTAACAGATCACGCCTTCGTCGAGAAGATCGGTGATGATCTCCTGTGCCATTACTTCAGCGTTGTATGAGTGCATGTATGTGTCGGCTCTCTTCTGGATCGTCTGATTGATCTCATTAATGTCCTCGACTTTGAACCTGTACATGTTGTTGCCTTTGTAGCCTATAGAGCCCATGCCGTTAGGCGGGTAGTCATACTGCATGGTAAGTATCTGCTTGATATCATCCAGAATCTTTTTCATTTTTTCGTTTTCGTTCATGTCACTTACCTCCGGCTTTACTTCTTGTCCCTGTAGCGAAGCACCTCTTCGCCGTCCTTGATGATCATGTCCATGTTATCCACATTGATGTCGTATATGCTCTTAAGCGGATCACCGTTCAGGATGATCAGATCGGCATTTTTGCCTCTTGTGACGGATCCCGTGAGATGGTAGCAGCCGAGCGCTCTTGCTCCGTTAGCTGTTCCGGCGATTATTGCATCCATCTCGCTCATGCCGCAGCAGTCTACGAATCTGTGTATCTCTCCAATGGCAGTGGTGCCGTAAGGAGTTGAGTCGGAATTGAAGCTGTCAGATCCGACAGTGATAATAACGCCCATCCTGTAAGCTTTGTTTACATTGTCATAAAGCCTTGCAAGTTCTTTGTCTATAAGAGTTTTGCCTTCGTATTTGTCATGGACTCCCGGAATGTAAGTCGGCGGATAAGTCGAAAGCCATGCAGGCAGGAAGTTGATCGTCGGGCAGAAGTAAATGCCTTTATCAAACATCTTCTCCATATCTGCTTCATCGATCTCAAATCCATGGATGATGAAATCCGTACCTGCCTCTACCGAAGGCGCTGTCTTTCCGTATGTATGAGACCAGACAGGGATGCCTCTCATGGCGGCCTCTTCCACGACCGCTTTGATCTCTTCGAGAGTGTAGTGATGGTCACGCGATGTATCCCATCTGTAAATGCCGCCGCCTGTCGCCCAGATCTTGATCGCGTCAGGGCATTCCCTAAGCCTGCGCCTTACAGCCTTCCGGAGCTCCCACGGGCCGTCCACGGTCTCTGCCCACGGATGACCTTCGGCGACTTCCGCTATGGAGCAGTTGTGCGAATCACCATGTGAAGCCGTAGCGCAGAATCCTCTGCCGCTCGCTATGACTCTCGGACCCTGCATCTGGCCCGAGTTGACCATGTCTCTGATAGGAATGCCGAACCTGGATATTTCGCCTACCGTGGTAAGGCCGTTTTCAAGGCATTCGCGGGACTGCTGTACGGCCATGACCTGTTTCTGGAGCAAAGGCTCTCTGACCCAGTCTGAGTCATTGTCGTTCAGGTTTCCGCTGAAGTGAAGGTGTGTATCTATAAGACCCGGCATGACAGTTTTGCCTGTGATATCTACCACATCGTAGTCGCTCAGATCCGGAGCCATGTCATAATTGCGTTCGCCGGCATAAATGATACCGCCTTTTTCGATTATTACAAGCGAATCCTGGATCGGCGGTTTGTGGCGCCCGGTGATCAGCTGTCCCCCTACAAAAGCAGTCTTAAGATAATGCCTTTTTCTCATACTCCGACCTCCCCTAATGATTAAGTAAAGCCTCGATTTCTGTCGATTTTATATTTCATTTTACAACAGCGGCGGCTGTTACGCCACAGGTTTAGTGTATCGGGATATCCGGTGTTTCGTTCAGGTGCGGGATCTTCATTGGCAGCACCGGGATCAATGGTGATACTGTACACTCCCGGAGATGATGGGCTATGATATAATGATCAAAACAGTGAACTGCAAAAAGAGAACAAGGATATGTTAAATATTTCAGCGACAACAGCATTGGAAAGGCTTGAGCAGTATGTGCGGCAGACCCCGGACCGCAATGCCGTGATATGTGAGCCGGAAGAAAGACTTACTTTCAGGAACTTCTGAACGGGCAGAGCCAGGAAAAGGTGGTCTTTTTCCTTAGCGCGGTCACTTCTGTTATCTACCTGTGATAGTTTCGCAGAGATCAACAGCCGGCGATCAATGACCCGCAAATGTGATAATAGATGATCCCGGGTTATTCTTTGCCGAGTTCCTCCAGAGTTTCTCCGAACAGACGGTAGAATATCCAGTCGTTCTTCTGGGTAGCATTCAGTTTGAGATACAACTGGTTTGCCGGCTCGTTCCATTCGAGACAGTGCCATTCAACCTTCTTGTACCCGCGGCTTACCGCTATGCGGCAGAGCTCCCTCATCATGGCTTCGCCTATACCGTTGCCCCTGTATTCGGGTCTGACATAAAGGTTTTCAATAAACATGCCTTTGGCGCCGAATATGGACGCGTAGTTATCAAGGAACATCGCGAATCCCACATCTTTTCCGTCCGAGCTCGCGAAAAGTGTCTCTATGTCTCTGTTTGCTATTGCTGTGCGAATGTCTTCCTCTGTCGTTGTTATAGTATCCGGCAGCTTCTCATACTCCGCAAGCTCATTGATGAGCCCGACTATCATGCCGGCGTCATCGACAGTTCCGAGTCTGAATTGAATATCCATTTTTCCCCCTTTGATACCTATACCCATTTTTTCCGATTATATCATACCCTCAGATCTGATGAGGCAGAAACCGGGATATGCGGAAGCGATATAAGATTATGAGTGCAACTCTGTTATTAGATAATATCCGGCAAAAGAGGTTTTCGATTGTAAGGAAACAGAATGCATGTAATAATGATAACGTAAGTATTGATTTATAAAAGTCAGGAGCCGCAGGATGGATCTGTCAAAATACGAAGAAAAATACACACATCATGGAACAGTAAGAGACGGAGCTGATGACGAGCTGTTCATGAAGAAGGCAATAGAATTGTCCGGGTTGGCTGTAGAGCACGGAAATGAACCATTCGGAGCAGTACTGGTCAAAGACGGAGAAATCGTATTCACGAATGAAAACCAGATATATACCATGCATGATCCGACTTTCCACGGCGAAGCGGGACTGATACGCCGTTTCTGTGCTGAGACGGGCATAACAGATCTAAGAGACTACACTCTGTACTCGAGCTGTGAGCCTTGCTTTATGTGCAGCGGTGCAATGGTGTGGGTAAGGCTCGGCAGGCTGGTATATGGTGCGAGCAATACAGAACTGGAAAACATTCTTGGGAATGAAGGGTGTAATTGCAGCAGGATAGTCTTTGATAATTCATTCTGGAAACTTGAGGTGAGCGCCGGGATCCTTAAGGAGCAGGCCCTTGAAATACTGAAAGATTACTTTGACAAACATGAAAAAGGATAAACCCGGACCGATAACATTGTTTCTTGACACTAATGAAGAATTGTGATAATTTAGACCCACCGACAACCTGTCGGTGGGTCTTTTCGCAAAAGGTATGGTTTGATCATGAGAGTCGTAAAAACAGCTGAAGAGAGAAAAAATGAGATCCTGGATGTGGCAGAGCAGCTGTTCGCAGAAAAGGGCTTCGATAATGCCAGCACTAACGACATCATAAACAGGATAGGTATCGCCAGAGGCACGCTCTATCATCACTTTGCGTCAAAGGAGGAGATACTTGATGCGATAGTGGACAGGATGACCCGTCAGAGCATATCAAGAGCGGCAGCTATCATAGCTGATAAATCGATCCCGCTGCTGCAGCGTCTTTCGTCAGCTGTCATTTCACTGAATATCAATACCGGAGCAGGCGTCGAGGTGTTTGAGCAGATACACAGACCCCAGAATGCGCTTCTTCACCAGAAAATGCAGGAACGCCTGATGAGAGGCGTGGTTCCGCTGATAGCTAAGCTGATAGAAGAGGGTAATGCAGACGGTACGTTTGACTCGGCATATCCGGACGAGGCAGCTGAGATGATCATGACGTATGCCAATGTCGCATTCGATGCTCTTGCAGGAATAACACCTGAGCAGATGGAAAGAAAAAGCCGTGCCTTCATATGTCATACCGAGAGGATACTGGGCGCGGAGAAAGGCAGCCTTGATGCTGCAATAATGAAGATTTTCGAGAATAATAGCCCTCTTCAATAAAGGGTCATATATATTCATAGTAATAGACAGGCGGGGCTTGCCGTAAACAGAGGGTAAGTCCCATATATTAAACCAACAGACCGACAATCTGTCGGTAAGGAGATGCGGATGAAACAGAAGTCTGATTATAAAAAGTTCCTGCTTATCTGGAGCGGACAGCTGGTATCGGCCGTCGGCTCCGGTCTCACAAGCTTTGGCCTTGGAGTGTATGTTTTTCAGAAGACCGGCAGTGCTGCAAGCATGGCTCTGGTAACTCTGCTGGCATTTTTGCCCGTTCTGCTTCTGAGCGCTCCTGCAGGAGTCCTGGCTGACCGTTATGACAGGAGGCTTCTGATGATGGCGGGAGACGGGCTGTCAGCGCTCGGACTCGTATATATTCTGATCTGCATGCTGTCTGGTGAAGCAAAGCTTTATCAGATCTGCTTAGGGGTATTCATAAGCTCTGTTTTCTCATCGCTGCTCGAGCCCTCATACAGGGCAACTGTCACGGATCTGCTGACGAAGGAAGAGTATTCAAGGGCAAGCGGCATGGTCAGTATAGCCGGCAGCGCAAGATATCTTTTTTCGCCGCTCATAGCAGGGTTGCTGCTTACAGTCAGCGATGTAAAGCTTCTGCTGATCATAGATATCAGCACATTCTTCCTGACGGTTTTCTGCACTGCACTGGTCAGGAAAACCATAAACACGCAGGAGCCGGAGAGGACTGACAGTTTCATGGAAAGCTTCCGTGCGGGCTGGAATGCCATAACGGAGAAGCGGGGAGTACTGATAATCATTATTGTCTCCTCTGTCATGACATGTTTTATGGGAGCGATGCAGATACTGGCGGAGCCTATGATACTCGATTTTCAGACGAGCAGGGTGCTCGGGATCACTGAGACTGTCTGCGCATGCGGAATGCTGGCATCGAGCATAATTATCGGGGCGCGCGGACTGAAAAGAAATTTCACGGGTATTCTCAGCTTATCACTTGCTATGGCAGGTCTGGCGATGATCGGGTTTGGCCTGCGGGAGAATATCGTGCTGATCGGATGCTTTGGCTTCATGTTCTTCTTCATGCTGCCTTTTGCAAACAACTGCCTGGACTATCTTGCCAGAACGAATATAGATGCGGACAAGCAGGGAAGAGCCTGGGGACTTATCAGTTTTCTGTCGCAGATCGGATATGTGGTCGCATATGGAACAGCAGGTCTGATGGCAGACGGTATCGCTGCTGTGAGGAATACAGGTGTGGGGCGCGGCGCCGCTTTTGTGATCATGCTCTCCGGAGTGATGCTTGCAGCGGTCGCGATAGCTTTATATCAGTTCAGGGATGTAAGAGATCTGGAAAGGTGATAATGATGAACAAGCGGATGATAATAAATGACATCAAAGCCAACAGGCTGGTATCGGCAGCAACCTTTATATTTATGGCTGTCACGGCAATGCTGCTGGGCCTTTCCATATTTCTTTTTGCCGGTCTGTCGGATTCCATCGACAGACTTATGGCTGAAGCTGAGACTCCCGATTTTCTGCAGATGCACACCGGTGAGCTGAATAAGAAGCAGCTTATGGCTTTTACACAAGAGAGAGAAGACGTGGAAAAGATGCAGATATGCGCTTTTCTCAATCTGCAGAACAGTCAGATCTCGATAGGCAGCAATTCGTTTGTCAACAATATGCAGGATAACGGGCTATGCTGTCAGAGTGAGTTGTTCGATTACCTTGTGGATGCTGAAAACAAGGTGATACAGCCGGCAGAGGGAGAGGTATATATACCGGTATGTTACAGGAAAGAGTATGGGATAAAACCGGGAGATATCATGAGGATCGGTTCTGAAGAACTGACTGCTGCAGGATTCCTGCGCGACTCGCAGATGAATTCAATGATGGCTTCATCCAAGAGGTTCCTGGTGAGTGATGCTGATTATGAAAAACTGAGACCGCTTGGAAGCGAGGAGTACCTGATAGAGTTCAGACTAAGGGAAGGCAGTGACATCAATGCATTTGCCACGGCATACAGGGATGCCGGGCTTCCGGACAATGGCCCTGCGATAACATATGCACTTATCAGAATGATGAACGCGCTCTCAGACGGTTTGATGATACTGGTAATACTTCTGATCAGCGTAGTCGTTCTGTTCATATCGATGCTTTGCATCAGATACATAATCCTGACTCAGCTGGAGAAAGACCGGTCTGATATCGGAATGCTGAAAGCAGTGGGTATCTCCAGGCAGGATATCAGGAAGCTGTATTTTTCGAAATACCTTTTTCTTTCTGCAGCCGGATGCCTGACAGGGATCATTCTGGCTGTGATCACGGGGCAGCCGCTCGGAACGCATATGAAAGAACTGTACGGGGAAGCAGGGAATACGGGGCTGATCTATTCGTGCATGATTTTCGGTTCACTTGCAGCAGAAGCCATCATATTGCTGTCTGTATATGCCAATATCCGCAGGACCGATAAAATGACTGCTGTCGAAGCTCTTTACAGTAAAAACGCTCAGGTAAAAAAGAACCTCTGGCTGCCGGCAACGGTCATCACAGCAGCGGCTTTGTTTATGATACTTGTACCATGGAACATGAGGAGCACGTTAAACGCGCCGGAATTCGTTACATATATGGGGATAGGAGAGAGCCAGATACGCATAGATATCAGGCAGACAGATAATGTTGAAGATAAAGCTGCCGCGATGACGGAAGAAATCGAACAGGACAAAAGGGTGCGTGATCACGTGCTTATGCAGACAGGTTCATATAAGACCGTTCTGCCTGATGGTGCCTCATATGATCTGATGATCGAAAACGGTGATCACAGCAGATTCCCGGTCAGATATACGGAAGGCAGATATCCTGAAAAGGAAAATGAAATAGCGCTCTCTGTACTGAATGCTGAGGAGATGGGACTGAAGCAGGGAGATACAGTCATAGTGTGCCGGGAAATGAAAGACGGCGGCATATCAGAAGTAAACTGCACAGTCTGCGGCATCTACTCTGATATTACAAATGGCGGCAAAACTGCAAAAGGATGTTTAAAAAAACCTGATGACGCAACTCCGGTGATGTGGAGCATCATATATCTGTCGCTCTGCGATGATCAGCTTGCAGGAGCATGGACAGGTGAGTATCAGCAGAGACATGCATCTTTTGAAGATGGAGTCAGGGTCACTCTGATCGCCGATTATCTTAAGGAAACTTATGGCCAGACCATCAGGAACATTTCGAATGCTTCTGCTGTCTCGGCTGCGATGTCGGGCATCATCCTGCTTGTCGTTATTCTGCTGTTTCTGCGTCTTGTTATATGGAGAGAGAGAAGTGACAGTTCGCTCAGGAAAGCTCTTGGGTTCACAAGCACGGACATCAGTAGGGACTATCTGAAAAAAGCGCTGCTGTATATTCTGCCGGGTATAGTACTGGGGATTTTTGCAGGGATAGTCCCTGGACAGAGTCTGGCGGCTATGCTTCTCAGATCAATGGGAGCTTATAGTTTCCATTTCATTATAGAACCGGCAGTGGTGTATGCGGCTGCGCCTGCGTTTGTCCTGATTGTAGCTTTGGGCGCAGCACATCTCAGTCTAATGGAAGTAAAAAGGATCCGGGCCTATGAATGCCTCGGAGCAGGGAAAGCAAAGTAAATAAAGGATAGAACGGAGTCAGCCATGAGTGCAATACTGAAAGTAAATGATCTGAAGAAAGGCGATATCCTCAGGAACGTCAGTTTTGAGATAGGAGAAGGTGAGATCGTCGCTGTCATGGGTCCATCCGGCTCGGGCAAATCAACTCTTCTGTATAATGTTTCCGGAATGGATAAACCGGATGATGGAGAGGTCATGCTGTGCGGTACAGAGATCACCGGACTCAGTGAGGATGAAAAAGCTGAGCTGAGACTGAACAGGATGGGGTTTGTGTTTCAGCAGATGAACATGCTGGATAATCTGAACATAATCGACAATATCGTGCTTCCGGCAGTCCATGCGGACAGAAAGCACAAAAGGGAATACTATGCAAAGGCAAAAGCTCTGATGGACAGTTTTCATATCGGTGATCTGGCGGAGCGTAAAGTTAATGAAGTATCAGGCGGACAGCTTCAGCGGGCATGTATATGCCGCAGCATGATGATGGGACCGGAGATCATTTTTGCAGATGAACCTACCGGTGCTCTTAATCAGACAGCAGCTTCGGAAGTGATGGAAGCCTTTATCAGAATGAATATTGAGGGAACAACAGTACTGATGGTCACTCATGACAGCAGGGTCGCTGCCATATGTGAAAGGATACTGTACATACTGGATGGGGAGATCAGAGGCGAACTGAAACTCGGAAAGTATGCAGAGGGTGACAGCAGAGTGCGCGAACAAAAGACGGTAAGATGGCTTGAGGATATGGGCTGGTAAAACGGATACAAAGGCTCCGGGACTGTTGGATCAGTGCCCGGAGCCTTTGATCATATGGTATTGATTATGGAATTGCTGTCTTGACATTATGCAGCTTTCCTGAAGCTGTCTTCTGACTTTGCTTCGATCTCAGAGAAATCTTTTCTGGTGTATCCTACACGGAACAGTCCATATACATATGCACAGAATGCTGCGCAGCACAGTCCCATGAAGATTGAGTATACAGCTGCGTTGCTGTCACCGATGCATGCGATAAGGTCGAAAACGACTGCCAAAACGGCACAGAGAACTACGATCTTCTTGTTCATTATGATACCTCCTGGATAATGATGATGTTTATCAGACACGGGCGCAGACCCTGTAGTTAACGAAGAAAGAATACCGGTCTTTCTGCTAGGCTTCTGTTTCTGCAAGGCTGGCCCATCCGAATCTGCATATGGACACGATTATTGACACAAGGGCGATCGACTCGTTGAGGACTCCTCCCCAGGAGCAGATCAGCGCATCGTACAGAAGCGTGCAAGGCGAACCGAACATCTGGGACAGCCTGATTTTCTGAGCGTTGTTTGTCCAGTATCCTATGCTTGTGATCCCTACCGACATGAGCGGCAGCAGGCTGAGCCATCCTGCCCATGTATATATGGTGACTGCGGTGAGCATCAGCAGAATAACTGAAAGCGTGAGTTTGCTCTTTACCCATTTCCAGTCGCCGATCCTGAGAAGCAGCAGATTCCTCAGCACGTTGATCATCAGACTCAGTGCGCCGGTATATGCTCCGAGGATCAGAAACTGTACTGTGAATACCAGACAGCCGATAAGCTGGAAGAGGAACAGGGATCTGTTGGACCGCATCTGGTACGAGGCTATAAAGAATGCCACTCCTATGAATCCGATTGCCTGTATAATGATCCCGCTCATGATCTCCTCCTGTTGTTTCCTTCTTGCAATTGTAGGATAGCAGGGTATAATTGATTTGTAAAACTAATAAAAATTATTAAATCGATCAAAAAAAGTGAACGATATGGAGAACAGAAACGCTAAGACATTTGTAAAGATAGTTGAAGCGGGCAGCTTCACTAAGGCAGCTGAACTGCTCGGTTACTCCCAGGCAGCGGTGACTGCACAGATAAAATCGATGGAAAAGGAGCTGGGGGTCCCGCTTTTTGACAGGATAGGAAAGAGGGTCTATCTGACACACGAGGGGAAGACATTCCTTCCATATGCACTTAACATGCTGCGGGCAGAGGAAGAAGCAGTTAACAGTATCGGACATGACGGGCCGCTTACCGGCTCACTCAGCATCTGTGCGCCGTCTTCATATGCAGATCATGTTCTGCCCGGGATCGTGCTGAAATACAGTGAACTTCATCCGGGGGTATTCATATCAGTCAGAACCTCGGATTATGTCGATGATGCTGCCCGGAGACTGGCGCGTGGAGAGATCGATTTCCTGGTCAGGCTTGATGAGGAAAACAGCGACCCGGATTTCCTTACTTTTGCAAGCAAACCGGAGCCGCTGATCTTTGTCACTTATCCCGGGAATCCGCTGCTGAAAAAAGAGGGTCTGAGCATCAGTGAGGCGGTCAGTGATCAGTTCATAACATCGACAAGAGAGATCGGATACAGCGCGATCCTTGAAAAGAAGCTTTTCAGGATGGGCATCGACCTGGAGCCCGTTATGGATATCGGATCAGTGGAGGCTATAATACGTATACTTCGCGGAGGGTATGGCGTTGCGCTGCTGCCTGAGTATGTTGCCGCAGACTATATTGACAATGATGAGCTTATAAAAGTGCAGGTCAAGGATCACGGGTTAAGCATGAATTCGTATTATTTGTGCAGCAAGGACCGCTGGATCAATCCTGTAATGAGTGAATTCATCAGGATAGTAACTTTAAACGAAAAACATTAATGTCAACTGCCTTGACAGAGCGACGGATTAAAGGGAAAATAGTGTGTACACTGTGAGCATTCCATGTGGCACATATCCGTGAAGGATATGTGCCATGACTGTTAAGAGCAAGTATTGACAGTGATGACAGATAATACAGACGGCAAAGAAAAAGATAATAAGGGAAAGGTTAACTTCACCTGGAAAGAAATTGACAGCGATGTCAAACGGAAAGGAAGAAGGCGGCTTTTCGGCTCAAAAAAAGGCAGGGATAAAGGAACCACCAGACGCCATAAATGGCTGCGCGTTGTGGCAGTGATCCTGTGCGTTTTTTTGATTGCGGCGGCACTTGCTGTCAGATACGTATGGAATTCTGTCCCGGAAATCAATCCTGATGCCACCAGCATCTATACAAACATAGATCTTAGTTCCCTGATCTATGACTCAAAAGGTAAAGAGATCGATAAACTCTATTACACCGAAGATAGGGAGATAGTCTCCATAAACGACATCCCTGAGAATACAAAGAATGCCTTTATTGCTATTGAAGACAAAACTTTCTACAGCCACCACGGACTCAACTATAAAAGACTGTTCGGCGCTGTTCTCAGCAAACTGACCGGAAAAACGAGTGAGATCAGCGGCACATCCACCATAACGCAGCAGCTGGCCAGGAATGTGTTCCTTGCGGATATAAAGAGCGAACGAACGATAAAGCGTAAAGTACGCGAAATGGTATATGCCCTGAAGATCGAAAGGGTTTATTCGAAAGACGAGATACTTGAGGCTTATCTGAACACTATATATCTTGGGTATGGCTGCTACGGGATAAAATCCGCTGCCTATACATATTTCGGAAAGGAAGTGAGCGAGCTTTCGCTGGCTGAAAGCGCTGCGCTTGCTGCGCTTCCGCAGGCGCCGGACACCTACGCTCTGCTTAAAGACGAAGAGGATGAGAACACGACTTACCTCAAGAAGTCCAAATTATATGCAAATGATTCTGCTGCCGAAAGACGCGATCTGGTGCTCGATCTGATGGAAGAACAGGGCTACATAGACTCTGCTGAGGCGAAGAAGGCCAAAAAAAAGCTGTCAAAGGTTCTTCACCCGCATATAGAGAAAAAACCAAAGGAGCTCACATATTTCACGGATTACCTGACATAAGAGGTAGCGAATGATCTTGCGGAGAAGTATTCCATGACAAAAGAGGAGGCAGAGCAGTTCATCCACACCGGCGGCCTGCGTATTTACTCAACGATAGATCAGGATATACAGAGAGCTATCAATACGGAGTTCAGCGATGATTATAATTTCCCGTATTCCGAGGAGACGCCTCAGGCAGCCATGGTGGTGACTGAGGTCGGTACCGGCCGGATCCGCGCCATGGTAGGCGGGAGAAACACATCCGGTCAGATGCTGTTCAACAGAGCAACATCTCCCCGTCAGCCGGGATCATCCATAAAACCGCTGGCCGTGTATTCAGCAGCGCTTCAGAAAAGCGAAGATTATGCTAAGAGAAACATGCCATTCCCGTTTGTTGATTACGGTGTTGACAGACAGGGCGTATACAGGTGGGGAAAATATATTACGGCAGGATCAACAGTGATAGACGAAAGGCTTCTGATAGACGGCGAAGTCTGGCCTCTCAACTTCTCAAGGCGCTTCTCCGGTTACCGGACATTCAGAACAGCCCTTCAGCAGTCGATCAATACCTGTGCGGTCAAGATACAGCTTCAGGTCGGGGCAGACTATTCAATGGAAATGCTCAGAAAGTACGGCATTTCGACTCTCGCCGATGATCTGTCGCAGCCGGTAAATGATTACAATCCGGCAGCAATGGCTCTTGGTGCAATGACATACGGGGTGACCCCGCTTGACATGGCGCTTGCTTACGCAGTTTTTCCAAACGGAGGCGAAAGAAACTCCGGCTCTTCATATACAAAGGTCGTAAGCTCAAGAGGAAAGACCCTCCTTGAAAAGGAGCCTGAGACAACAAGGGTGCTCGATGAGGGAGTGGCATTCATAATGAGAGACTGCCTTGAATCTGTGGTATCAAGAGGAATAGCCGGAAACGCGTCGATATACGGCGTGCAGGTCGGAGGCAAAACAGGAACAACAAATGATAACTACGACTTCTGGTTCGTTGGATTCACGCCTAAATACTCAGCAGCTCTATGGATAGGAACAGATAAGAATAAAGCAATGAGTTCATCATCCGCGAGTGCGGCTCTGCTGTGGAGCAGGATAATGAGGCAGATACCTGACATAACGGAGGGAGAATACCCGCCGCAGCCCGAAAACGTAGTCAATGTTTACGGAGAGTATTATACTGAAAATACACGACCATAAAAAGTAACCGTTATCGAAACAAGGCGCAGCAGTTTCAGGATAAAGGCACAGACATATTGTGGAGGGAAACAGTAAATGAGTAAGAAGATCATTGCGGTAAATGCAGGTCCGAGAATGGGATGGAATACGGAGACGCTGATCTCGGAGGCATCAAAAGGAGCGGAGTCTGCCGGTGCGGAAGTAAAAAGATATGACCTGTTCAGGCTTGAGAGATTTACAGGCTGTATTTCATGCTTCGGATGCAAGAAAGAAAGATTCAAGGGGCGTTGTATCTGCCGGGACGGGCTGACGCCTGTTCTGGATGATATCCGTGAGGCGGACGGACTGATCATCGGCTCCCCGAATTACCTCGGAGAACTGACATCTTCATTCCGCGCCCTGTATGAGAGACTGATCTTCCAGAATCTCACATACAATATGGAAACTCCATGCTGCAATGAGCATCCGATACCGGTCCTGCTGATCATGACGAGCAATGCACCGGATACGATGTATCAGCAGCTTATTCAGAATTATCAGCAGACACTTTCCCGCTTTGTAGGGCCTGCGGAGGTCTGCATCAGCGGAGATACCCTTCAGCTGAAAGACTACAGCAAAACGGACTGGGAATGGACGCTGTTTGATCCTGAAGCAAAACAGAAGAGACACGAGACTGTATTCCCGGAGGAATGTAAAAGGGCATACGAAATGGGAATGCAATTAGCGCGGTAAAACGATTTACGAAAAAATTTCTATATATGCTAAAGGCGGCTGCAGAAATACAGCCGTTTTTTGTTGGGTGCAATGCAAATTTTGGATATTTTTGAAATAAAAGTAAAAATTTTAAATTATTTTTGAAATAACAGTTGACAAGCGCATAAAATTGTTATTATAATAAGCCAGGTTGTTAAAGCAACAACAAAATATAAGAAATGTGTCAGCAAAACTATCGACACAACAACTCTTATGTATTATCATTAAGGAGGTAATTATGAAAGCAAAAGCAGTAAGACTTCACGCTGCAAATGATCTGCGCCTCGATGAATTCGAGCTTCCTGAGATCAGGGATGATGAGATCCTTGTGAAGGTGGTATCCGACACTGTCTGCATGTCCACCCACAAGTGCGCCATCCTGGGTGTGGAGCACAAAAGAGTCCATGAAGATGTTGCCGATCATCCTGCTATCATGGGCCACGAGATGGCCGGTGATATCGTAAAGGTCGGAAAGGCACATCAGGACAAGTTCAAACCGGGCATGAAGTTCACTCTTCAGCCGGCCCTCAACTACAAGGGAACAATGTGGAGTCCGGGATACTCCTATGAGTTCTTTGGCGGAAATGCTACTTATTGCATCATTCCTGCTGAGGTAATGGAACTCGGATGCATGCTGGAGTATAAGGGACGCGCTTATTATGAGGCATCCCTGGCAGAGCCTTACTCATGCAGTGTAGGCGCTTTCCATGCGGCATACCACACAAAGATGGGTGTATATACTCATGAAATGGGTATTGTAGAAGGCGGCAAGCTTGCCATCCTGGCAGGTGCCGGTCCGATGGGACTTGGTGCTCTGAGCTATGCCATGAACTGCGACAGACGTCCGGGAATGATCGTCGTTACTGATGTAAACAAGGACAGACTTGCAAGAGCAGAAGAACTTTTCCCGACTGAAGAGGCAAAGGAAAACGGAATCGAGCTTCACTTTGTAAATACAGCTGAAGTCGATGATCCGGTTGCATATCTTCGCGGAATGACTGACGGAACAGGTTTTGATGATGTTCTGTGCTATGCTCCGGTCGCAGCTGTTGTTGAGCAGTCCAGCGGTATCCTCGGCAGAGATGGCTGTCTCAATTTCTTCGCAGGCCCTACAGATAAGGAATTCAGCGCAAAGATCAATTTCTATGATGTCCACTACAACTCCACACATGTAATGGGTACTACCGGCGGAAATACAGCCGACATGATAGAATGTCTGGATCTGACCGCAGCTGGAAGGATCAATCCGGCCGTTATGATCACACACATCGGCGGACTTGCAGTCGCAGGAGAGACTATTCTCGATCTGCCTAAGATCCCTGGCGGAAAGAAGCTGATTTATAACCACATCGATCTTCCTCTTATCGCTCTGACAGATCTCAGAGAAAAGGGAAAAGAGGATGAAAGATTTACTGCTCTTGCTGATATCGTAGATGCACACAGAGGTCTCTGGTGCCCTGAGGCAGAAGAATATCTTCTGGCGAACTTTACAGCATAGTGGATCGGTACAGAATTCTTCCGGGAACGCTGGGACTGATCCCGGAAGGAGGAAGTATGGATTCTGTTGAAAGCAGACGCAGTGCTATCGTCACATTGATCAACGAAAAAGGAGAGGTTACATTCACACAGCTGAAAGAAGCATTTCCAAATGTTTCGGACATGACTCTTCGTACAGATCTGAAAAATCTGGACGACAATAAGAGAATAGTCCGTATACACGGAGGTGCACGCTCAGTAGATGTAGTTGTAGGCACAGATGACTTTATGAGCCGGCGCAGCATAAGAAATGTGGATGCCAAGAAAGCCATCATCATGAAAGCGAAGGAGATGATCGTTCCGGGAACGGCTATCTTCCTCGACTCGGGAAGCACGACTACAATGCTGGCGGCTGAACTTGATGATCAGCCAAATCTGATCGTAACAAGCAGCATCAGCTGTGCTATGGAACTGGCCCGCCTGGAGAAACCAAAAGTCATGGTTCCGGGAGGTTCGTTGAACAGATATAGCCTGAGCATCTGCGGATCACAGGGAATCGGAGAACTGCAGAAGATGACGTTTGATCTGGCCTTTATGGGTGTAACAACTTACGATGAGGAATCCGGATTCGCATGTAATGTATATGAAGAATCCCAGCTCAAACAGACTGTGATCAATAGGGCGCTTAAGACCATCGTACTGATGGATTCCACAAAAATAGGCAAACACAGCACCTTTACATTTGGCTCCCTTAAGGATGTGGATGTCGTTATCTCTGACGGCGGCCTGCCGGAATCATTCCTGGCAGCCTGCAGGGAAAATGATGTGGAAGTCATATAAAACAGAAACCTGACTTACTGTACCGTTTCTCATACTTATCATTGGCCCGACAGGATCCTCCGGGATCCGGAAAGGCATAATGATCCCCGGTCCTTATAACACTTTTGTAGATATTAGATAAAACTACTGATCAAGGATGAGGAGAACAAATATGAAAAGCGGAGTACAACGTTTTGGAAAATTTTTATCCGCCATGGTAATGCCTAACATCGGAGCATTCATCGCATGGGGATTCATAACAGCTTTATTCATTCCTGATGGATGGCTGCCAAATGAGCAGCTTGCATCCATTCAGCCATACATGCTCACTTACCTGCTTCCTGCGCTGATCGCATTTACAGGCGGAAGAATGGTAGGCGGAGACCGCGGTGGTGTCATGGGCGCCATTGCAGTAATGGGAACTATAGCCGGTGTCGGCGGAACTGAAGGACAGCCTATGCTGATGGGCGCCATGGTCATGGGACCTTTCGCTGGCTGGATCATCAAGAAGTTTGACCGCTTCATGGAAACCAGAATGCCTGCCGGCTTCGAAATGCTTATCAACAACTTCTCAGTAGGTATTATCGGAATGCTCGTTGCTATCTTCGGATACTACGTAACCGGTCCGGTAATGACAATAATACTGAGCGTACTTACAGCCGGTGTAGACGTACTCGTTAACCACCACCTGCTCCCTCTGGCAGCTATCTTCATTGAGCCTGCCAAGGTGCTGTTCCTGAACAATGCTATCAACCACGGCATCTTTACACCGATCGGTGCCGAGCAGGTCAAGGCAGCAGGACAGTCCATCATGTACATGCTCGAAGCAAACCCGGGCCCTGGACTCGGAGTGCTCCTGGCATACTGGGCATTTGCTAAAGACAAGGCAACAAAAGACTCGGCTCCTGGAGCTATCATCATTCACTTCCTGGGAGGAATCCACGAGATCTACTTCCCGTACGTACTGATGAACCCGGTAGTTATCATTGCACCTATCGTAGGAAACATCTGCGCAATCACATGGTTCCTGATAACAGGCTGCGGCCTGAAGGGACCTGCTTCGCCGGGATCGATCATCGCTTTCATGGCCATGGCACCTAAGAACAAGATGGTCCTGATCTTCATCGGAGTAGCTATCGCAGCAGCAGTATCGTTTGCCATCGCATCTGTCATCATCAAGGCTACAAGCACTACAGCATCCATCGACGAAGCAAAGGCTGAGGTAGCTGACAGAAAGGCCCAGGCAAAGGGAACTGTCAATGTAAGCAAGTCTGAATCTGTACGCAAGGTCATCTTTGCCTGCGACGCCGGAATGGGCTCCTCCGCAATGGGAGCAACAAAGTTCCGCAACAGGATCAAAGCCGCAAGACCTGACATCGAAGTAAAGAATACTTCAGTAGACAACATTCCATCGGATTGTGATATCGCAGTAGTTCAGACTACTCTGCAGGAGCGTGCGAAGAAGTCCGCACCACAGGCACAGCTCGTTACTATCGAGAACTTCCTGAATGACCCTGCACTGGATGCACTCTATCTGCAGCTGACAACTCTTGATGCTCCTGCACAGGAACAGCCAAAAGATGATGTTGAAAAGGCAGTTGCCGCAGCTGAGAAGAGCGTAAAGAAAGACGTTATCGTAAAGGACAGCATCCTTCTGAACCAGGCTTCCGTAACTAAGGAAGAGGCGATCCGCAAAGCAGGTGAGCTCCTGGTTGCACGCGGAGCAGTTGAACCGGCGTATGTTGATGCCATGCAGGAAAGAGAACGCATGGTAAGCACATACATGGGCATGGGCATAGCTATTCCTCACGGAACTGCTCAGGCAAAGGGAACTGTAAAGAAGACAGCAATCTCCATGGTTCAGTATCCAGAGGGCGTTGACTTCGGAGCAGAGAAGGCACAGCTTGTGTTTGGTATCGCCGGAATCGGTGAAGAACATCTGGATCTTCTCGCAAAGATCGCAGGATGCCTTGAGGATCCTGAAGTTCTTGAAAAGATGAAGACTACGGATGATGCTGACTGGATCATGAAGATCCTTTCATAGACAACCTCCATTCAAATGATAATACATATCATAAAAAAAGAGCCCGGTCGTTATGACCGGGTTTCTTTGTTGTTAAGGGGATGAGAGATCAGCAGCTTTCAGGCACGTACTCCGGACATTTGATGGTATAATATAAAGCGGATCGGGTCAGTTGTTTTGAATTAGCTGATAATGGGGGTAAATATGTGGATCAATGTAAACGGAATCAAAATGTATTATGAAGTACACGGAAGCGGCAGACCTTTGATCATGGTGCATGGCAACAGCGAAGATCACAACATCTTTTATGATTCAAGGGTGCTGCTCAGTAAGCATTTCACAGTGTATACCGTAGATTCAAGAGGGCATGGGCACAGTACCAGAGTAGAAGAACTGCATTACAATGACATGGCTGAAGATATGACAGCGTTCATGGAACAGCTTGATCTTAAAGATGTGATCTTCTACGGATTCAGCGATGGCGGCATCATCGGGCTTCTTGCGGCGATGAAATGTGACCGCATAGGCATGCTCATCACAAGCGGAGCCAATCTGACTCCTGCGGGTGTCAAGGCACCGCTAAGGCTGTTCGTGAAGGCGGCTTACGCAGTTACGAAGGACCCGAAGATGAATCTTATGATCACTGAACCGGATATCACGGCAGAAGAACTTGCGCAGATAAAGGTGCCTGCAGTGATAATGGCAGGGGAGAAGGACGTTATTCCCGGAAAGGAGACCGCAAAGATCGCAATGTCGATACCGGGTGCAAAGATGCGGATCATCCCCGGAGAGGGTCATGGCAGCTACATAGTGCACAAAAGCCGCATAGCAGATATCATCATGGAGGAAACGGGCATCACTGATACCGCTGAGAGAAAATGAAAATACTTTGCATTGGAGATTCAAATACATACGGCTATGATCCGAGGTCATACTTAGGGGACAGATATCCGGCGGATGTGCGCTGGACGGACAGGCTGGAGAACTGCGAGGTGATCAATTGCGGTATCAACGGAATGACGATACCGCGTGAGAATTCCAGATATCCCGGACTGGTGAGGATCAACGATCCGGATCTGGTAATTGTGATGCTTGGAACCAATGATCTTTTCAAAAGCATTACTGCTGAGCAGATCGCTGCTCAGATGGGGAGGTTCCTCGATTCGATCATCAGCGTGGCAAAGCAGATACTGCTGATCTCGCCTCCGGTGCTGGAGTATGGCGAGTGGGTGATGGACGACGATCTGGTGGAAGAGTCACAGGATCTCGGGAGAGCGTACCGGGAACTTGCAGAAAGAAAGGGATGCCTGTTTGCGGATTCAGCAGAATGGGGCATAGAGATGACCTACGACGGAGTACATTTCTCACCGGAAGGGCATGCTGTGTTCACACAAAAACTGGGAGAGTTTCTGGAGATGAAATATGGATCCGAAGAATAGTTTGCATAATTGAGTAGAAATGCCGGATCTTCAGCCCCGTGATACAACATCACGGGGCTCTTTTAATGCGCCGGTTCCTTTTCAGATCTGTCAGAAAACACGATATCTGTGTATTCGTTTGCTGCTGTTTTTGTCAATGAATGGTGAGGGCAGATGATTATGAAATTCCTATATAAATAGTTGGATTTAGCTTGACAAAAAGCATGTAGTTAGCTATAACTAACGATAGTTAAGGAGAACTAATATAGTTAAGATATTTTAACAATATAGGAGGAAGCATAATGGAATTGGCTTATGCAATGGACAAAACCGCTGCAGGCACAGGGTCCAAAGAAGGATCATATGATGCAGCGGCAGGCAGGATGACACTGCTGGATGCTGAACCGGGACAGACTTACATCATCAGGGAGATCAACACTGATGACGATGAGATGAACTCGTTCCTGTTCAGACTGGGCTGCTATCAGGGAGAACCTATCACGCTTATTTCAAAAAAGAAACAGAGCTGTATCGTCGTTATAAAAGACGGCAGATATAACCTCGACAAGATGCTCTCTGAAGCCATCATTATTTAGCTAATAAATGGAAATGTTATATACAAGGAGGTATTTCAGATGAGAATCGCTTTTGCCGGAAATCCTAACAGCGGCAAGACAACAATGTACAATGCCCTGACGGGCAGAAATGAAAAGATCGGTAACTGGGGCGGAGTTACGGTCGGCAGCAAGGAGTTCCAGCTCAAGAAGGAATTTGCGGGTGATAAGGAAGTCATCGCAGTCGACCTTCCGGGAGCTTATTCGATGTCACCGTTCACACCGGAAGAGGGCATAACGAGTGAATATGTCCGCACTGCAAATCCGGATGCGATCGTCAATATCGTAGACGCTACGAATCTGAGCAGATCGCTCTTCTTTACGACCCAGCTTCTAGAACTCGGCATTCCTGTAGTTGTTGCGCTCAACAAGACGGACATCAACGAGAAGGAAGGCACAAAGATCGACGTAAACAAGCTCTCGGCGAAGCTGAACTGCCCTGTGTTCGAGACAGTATCCACTGAGAACAAGGGACTCGCAGAGATGATCGCCAAGGCTATCTCGCTTGCCGGAACAACGCAGAAGGCCCCGTATCTTCAGGCAGACATCGACCTGCATGACAAGAATGCGGTAGACGCCGAAGACCGCAAGCGCTACAGCTTCGTTAACGGAATAGTAAGCGAAGTAGAAACAAGAAAGACTCTTTCAGCAGAGACGACTTCTGCAGACAAGCTTGACGGAGTTCTTACAAATCCTATAGCAGGCATCCTGATATTTGCTGTAGTAATGTGGGGAGTATTCTGGATATCCCAGACATGGCTCGGACCTCTTGTGGCCGACTGGCTGGTAGGATGGATCGAGACATTCCAGGGATGGGTCGCCGGACAGC
Source organism: Mogibacterium sp. (assembly GCA_017505405.1). Taxonomy (GTDB): domain Bacteria; phylum Bacillota; class Clostridia; order Peptostreptococcales; family Anaerovoracaceae; genus Crickella. Next base: position 18,571 of record JAFVPI010000120.1, on the reverse strand, counting down.
TCGAGAACAGCCCGGCAATATTATCAGCACTGCTTGCTGACGGTATTGTGGGCGGTGTAGGAGCCGTTGTCGGATTCCTGCCTCTCGTAATGGTAATGTACTTCCTGATCGCTCTGCTTGAGGACTGCGGATACATGGCCCGTGTAAGTGCGGTAATGGACCCTATCTTCAAAAGAGTAGGTCTTTCAGGCAAATCTGTGATCCCTGTCGTCATCGGAACAGGCTGCGGTATCCCTGCGATCATGGCATGCCGTACCATCCGCGATGAGAGAGAAAGAAGAGCTACCTCAATGCTCACAACCTTTATACCTTGCGGAGCAAAGATCCCGGTCATCGCACTCTTTGCAGGCGCGTTCTTCAACGGTGCAGGCTGGGTAAGCACACTCTCATATTTCCTGGGCCTCGTGCTTATCTTCCTCGGCGCTCTGCTCATCAAGGGGATCACAGGTTATAAATACAGAAAGTCGTTCTTCATCATGGAGCTTCCTAAATGGAAGAAGCCGAGCCTTAAGTTCGCATTCAAATCCATGATGGAGAGAGCAAAAGCATATATCATCAAGGCTGCTACCATCATCCTCATCTGCAATACTGTAGTACAGATCATGCAGACCTTCGACTGGCACTTCCAGGTCGTCGAGGAAGGCGCAGAAAACACTTCAATCCTTGCTTCGATCGCATCGCCGTTCGCGATACTGCTCATACCTCTGGGCTTCGGAGTATGGCAGCTTGCAGCTGCAGCCATCACAGGCTTCATCGCAAAGGAGAACGTTGTAGGTACGCTCGCAGTAGTATACGCACTTACATCCTTCATCGATACAGAAGAGCTTGCGATGACAGGCGGAGCAAACACAGTCGCAGCTACTATGGGACTCACATCGGTAACAGCACTTGCGTATCTGTTCTTTAACCTCTACACACCTCCGTGCTTCGCAGCTATCGGAGCCATGAACTCTGAGATGAAGAGCAGGGGCTGGCTCTGGGGCGCGATCGGGCTGCAGCTCGGAACAGGATACACCATCGCATTCCTGATCAACCAGTTCGGAACGCTGTTTACAGAAGGACACTTCGCAGCAGGATTCGTTCCTGGACTGATCGCAGAAGCATGCATGGTTGCAGCACTCATCCTGATCGCCAGGAAAGTAAGAGCGCACTTCGATGAGCAGTACGCTCTGCACAAGAGTGCAAATGCAGCTAAGGCGACAGCATAACTCCCTATATTGAGGTTCTTAACTAGGCGTGGTGCGCGGCGTAAATACTCGCCGCGCATCGTGCTGACCTGAAAAAAAGTGAAAGGAGGCAGACACGTTGAATGCAGCTACGATAATTGCAATTCTGGTAATAGCGGCGATACTGTTCTTCGCCATCAGATATATTTATAAGGAAAAGAAAAAAGGCAAAGCCTGCATAGGCTGTCCGTACGCGGATTCCTGCCCGAAACACAGGCAGAACGGAGCTGCCGGCTGCGGAAGTGCAGAGCAGTACAAATCGAATCTTAAGTAAAAACGATTGCAAAGATATGCAGTCGTTTTTTATTGAATGCTTATTGCACAGCAGAGAATCTGGGGATTAGACGCAGAGTTCTGTTTCGTAGTACAATAGGCTGACAATGACATCAGAAGTTTAACAGTTGATCAGAAGTAGCTGTAAAGGGCAAAGAGATGATTTTGACAACAGACAGGCTGATACTGCGTCCGTGGGAGGAGACGGATGCGGAGGACCTTTATGAATATGCAAAAGATGAGCGTATCGGACCGCCAACAGGGTGGCCGGCGCATACAAGCGTTGTAGAAAGCCGCGGTATAATCAGAACGGTTTTGTTGGCGCCGGAGACTTATGCTGTCTGTCTGAAAGAGGATGGCAGGGCGATCGGCAGCATCGGGCTGATGATTGGAAAACAGAGCAACATCGGTCTTCCTGATACCGAGGCTGAGATCGGTTTCTGGATCGGGGTACCGTTCTGGGGTCGTGGACTCATACCCGAAGCTGTCAGAGAGATAAGCAGATACGCATTTGAAGACCTGCATCTGGAAACGCTATGGTGCGGCTATTTCGAAGGGAATGACAAATCGAAACGTGTACAGGAAAAATGCGGGTTTATTTATCAGTATACAAATAAGGATGCTGAATGGGTCAAGATGATGGACCGACGCACAGAGCACATATCAAAACTTACCCGGGATGATTGGATGCGCAGGGAGAACTATCAGGATATAAATGCAGAGACGATAGACCGCTGGATAGAAGAAGGCTGGGAGTGGGGAAAGCCGGTCAGCCACGAGGAGTATGTATCAGCGATGCAAGGTGTCTGGGATGTGAAACTCACTCCGACAAAAATGGTGCCGCATGAGTGGCTCGGGAACCTGAGAGGAAAGAAGATCCTGGGACTTGCAAGCGGTGGTGGACAGCAGATGCCGATCTTCGCGGCTCTTGGAGCGGAGTGTACCGTACTTGACTATTCTTCGAAGCAGATCGAAAGCGAGAGAATGGTCGCTCAGCGGGAGGACTATCAGATAACGATCATACAGGGCGATATGACAAAGCCGCTTCCGTTTGAAAATGAGTCATTCGACCTGATCTTTCATCCTGTGTCAAACTGTTATGTCAGGGACGTACGCCCGATCTGGAAAGAGTGCTGCAGGGTACTGAAGCCGGGAGGGTCATTGCTGTCCGGAGTGGATCACTACATCAACTACATAGTTGACAGCGAAGAAAAGATGATAATCAATTCGCTGCCTTTCGATCCTCTTACGAATCCTGAGCAGATGAAACAGCTCCGGGATGAGGATGCAGGTGTGCAGTTTTCACATTCTCTGGAAGAGCAGATAGGCGGGCAGCTTGAAGCAGGCTTAGCGGTGATGGAATTGTACGAAGATACAAACGGAGAAGGGAGGCTTCATGAGATGAATATCCCGACGTTTTTAGCCATTCGCTCGATGAAAAAGTAAACTGCAAAAGCTGATCCCATATATCTGGTGATTGTCAGCTGATTTACATGATCAAAAGAGGTAAAAAGGATTATTATGGACGAAAGATTTGATTTACAGAGATACCTGACTGAAGGGGTCGAGCAGGTAATAAAGGATGCGCTCAAGGCGACCTTAAAGGATCCGAGGGAGAGCGCGTTTCTGGTAAAGTTTGCTGCTTCATGCGCGGCTGCTGACAAAAGAAGAGATAAAAACGAAAAGGAAGGGCTTCACGTGCCTTCTTATCTTATTGCGAGCATTACTTCGAGCTGTAATCTTCACTGCGAAGGCTGCTATTCACGTGCCAACGATGCTACGACTGACTGCGCTCCGTCGATGCAGCTTACGGAAGAGGAGTGGATGAAAATATTCAGGGAGGCAGAGGACCTCGGCGTCAGCTTCATACTTCTTGCCGGCGGCGAACCTATGCTCAGATGGGATGTCATAGAGTCGGCAGGAAAGATGAAGAACATCATGTTCCCGGTCTTTACCAACGGCACATTCATGACAGACAGGCATCTTGAACTTCTCGAAAAATGCCGAAATATCGTGCCCGTCATAAGCATAGAAGGTGAACGCGAGGAGACCGATACAAGAAGAGGAAAAGGCGTTTACGATACTGTAATGGAGAAGATGGACAAGCTCCATGAAATGGGTATCATATACGGTGTGTCGGTGACCGTCACGAAGGAGAATCTTGAAAAAGTATATTCAGACAGTTTCCTCGACAGCCTGAGGTCGCGCGGATGCAAGGCGGTATTCTATATAGAATTTACTCCGATTTCAGATGAAGGAGCGCATCTCGCGCCGGATGAAGATGACCGTGAGTTTATGGCCGGCAGGGTCGATGATCTGCGGATGAATAAACAGGATATGATATACATTTCGTTCCCGGGTGATGAGAAGAGCTCGGGCGGATGCCTGGCTGCGGGACGCGGTTTCTTTCATATCAATTCGCATGGAGGGGCGGAGCCTTGCCCGTTCTCGCCATATTCGGATATAAATGTAAAAGATACATCTCTGAAGGAAGCACTCAGATCAAAGCTGTTCACGGCGCTCAGAAGCAGCGATATCCTTGCTGATGACCATAAGGGCGGATGCGTTCTGAATGAGAAGAGAGATCAGGTAGAAGCGCTCCTTGGATTATAAACTATGGAATACTACAAAACGATAAAACTGAAGGACGGCAGAACGTGCATACTGCGTAACTGTACTGCGAAAGACAGCGAGGCTGTGCTTGATGTCTTCAACCTGACTCACGCGCAGACTGACTGGATGCTGACATATCCCGGTGAGATGACCTTTACTGTCGAACAGGAAGCGAAGTTCCTGCAGGACAGAACAGACAGCTCTGATGAAGTTGAGATACTGGCCGAGGTCGGCGGAAAGGTAGCCGGGACTGCGGGCATCGGCTGCGTCGGAAGGAAGGAAAAACTGAAACACCGTGCAGAATTCGGCATCGGTATCGACAGGGCATACTGGGGGATCGGCATCGGACATGCGCTGACAGAGGCGTGCATAGAATGCGCTGAAGCTGCCGGCTATGCTCAGCTTGAGCTGGATGTCACTGCGGAAAACGAAAGGGCAATAGCATTATATAAAAAGGCAGGCTTTGTTGAATTCGGCAGGAATCCACTGGGATTCCGCACGCGCGAAGGCAGATGGCAGGAGCTTGTGCTTATGAGACGGGTATTGTCCGGAGGTAATAAGGAATGAAAATAATACTTTGCGGAAAAGGCGGCTGCGGAAAGAGCACTGTTGCAACACTTCTTGCGAGAGAATATCAGAAAGAAGGGATGAATGTGCTTGTGATCGATTCAGATGAGTCGAATTACGGGCTGCACAGGCAGCTCGGCTTCGAACTGCCTGAAGATTTCACACACTATTTCGGCGGTAAGAAGGGCGCATATCGCGTGCTCGATGAAAAGGGGCGAGTTTTCGACAGTAAATGGCGCTTTTCGGACATTCCCGGAGAGTATATGACCGGAGAGGAGGATCTCCATCTCATGGCGATAGGCAAGATCGCAGAGGCTGAAGAGGGATGTGCCTGCGGGATCGGGTTCACCGGAAAGATGTTCCTGGATAATCTGGTGACAGGTGAAGATGAGGTCGTCATCACGGATACTGAGGCCGGGGTGGAGCATTTCGGGCGCGGTCTGGACAGATGCGCCGATGTGATACTTATGGTCGTAGACCCGTCTTATGAATCCATACATCTGTCCGAAAAGATACATGATATGGGCAGGGCTCTGGGAAAACCGGTATTTTTTGTTATAAATAAGGCTGACAGCGGCCAGGCCGCGATAGTAAGAGAAGCTATACGCGATAAGGATGCTGTCATTGCGGAAATACCGGCGCAGACAGAGATAATGATGGCAGGCCTTAAAGGTGAGCCGCTTGACTGTGACAGCCCGGGTGTTCGTGATATCATCGACAAGGTTTGTGAATTTAAATAAAAACAAAGGTGCTCTTTGTTGTAATTCACAAAGAAGCATAGTACCATAGCGCTATATTCAAAAGAAAGTTTACAATCAGCAAGGTCAAATGAAACAGAGAAATAATTACGCAGCAGAATATTACTATTATTACTACCTCAATGGGGTAGCTGTTCTGCTGTGAGTATATGATCGTTTATACATAAAAGTGAAAAACACAGATATGTTACGATGCTCCGCAGCAAACAGCTGCGGAGCTTTTGTTTTGGGACTTGGATAAATGATAAGGAGGAATACCGTAATGCCCGCAATCAAGTTTTATGATCACGAACCTATCCCTGTGGAGATGCACAAAGTCAAGATCGTTCAGCAGCTTCATCTGCTGCCGGCAGATCAGAGACTTGTGAAGATGAAGGAAGCAGGGTTCAATACTTTCCAGCTCCATAACGGCGACATCTTTATGGACATGCTTACTGATTCCGGCGTAAATGCAATGAGCGATCATATGCTCGCAGGCATGATGACGCCTGATGATGCCTATGCAGGGAGCGAATCGTTCTTCCGAATGAGGGACAAGCTTGAGGAGATATTCGGCATGAAATACTGCCTGCCTGCGCATCAGGGCCGGGCGTGTGAAAACATTCTGGCCACCAGATTCGTAAAACCGGGAAGCTGCGTGATCATGAATTATCACTTCACTACGGCCAAGGCACACATAACCAGACTCGGCGGACATGTTGAAGAGCTTGTAAAGGATGAAGGTCTGGTATCGCAAAGCGATCTGCCGTTCAAGGGAGACATCGACCTTGATAAGCTGGAAGCCTGCATCGAAAAGGAAGGCGCAGACAATGTTGCGTTCATGAGACTGGAGGCCGGCACCAACCTTATCGGCGGTCAGCCTGTATCGGTGCAGAGCTTCAAGGATGCATGTGCCATTGCAAGAAAGCACGGGATACTGTCGGTACTCGACGCATCGCTGCTGCAGGATAATCTATACTTCATAAAGATACGTGACGAAGAACGCAAAGACATGTCTGTGCGTGAGATCACCAGAGAGATAGCCGACCAGTTCGACATGATCTATTTCTCAGCCAGGAAGTTCGGCTTTGCGCGAGGCGGCGCTATCCTCGTCAGAGACGAGGATCTGTTCCACTCGATGGAGGATCTGGTGCCTATGTTTGAGGGCTTTCTCACATACGGCGGCATGTCGGTGCGCGAGATAGAGGCAATGACTGTAGGCTTTGATGAATCGATGGATATGGACGTTATTTCCCATGGCCCTCAGTTCATAAAATACTGTGTCGACAAGCTGGCGGATTACGGCGTGCCGATGATAACTCCTGCAGGAGGACTCGGGGCACATGTCGATGCGTCCACCTTTGTTTCCCATATACCTCAGCAGGAATACCCTGCCGGAGCTCTTGTGTGCGCGTTCTACCTGTGCGGCGGCATAAGGGGCATGGAAAGAGGCACGCTTTCCGAAGAAAGGAATGCTGACGGAAGCGAAAGATTTGCATCCATGGAGCTGGTGAGACTGGCTCTGCCGAGACGTGTGTTCACCCTCTCACAGGTCGAATACGTGATAGACAGAGTCAAGTGGGTGTATGATCACAGAGACATGATCGGAGGACTCAGGTTCGTGCATGAGCCGGCAACACTGAGGTTCTTTACCGGAAAACTCGAGGCTACATCTGACTGGCCTGAGAAACTGGTCGCTGCATACAAGGCGGATTTCGGCGAAGACCAGTAGATCTGACATTATCAATACATACTATGTTTAAACGGCTGTCGAAAGACAGCCGTATTTTTGATAGAATAACTGTGTATTTGTTTGATATATAAATTAAAAAGAAGGGTATGTGAAATGACGGATTACGATCTTTTGTGCAGACAGCTCGGGAGCCTGTCGGGAGGCGTTGCCTGGGACATCACTGTCCTGTCGAATGCGGCTGCTCTTATATGGGACTCGCTTGAGAATATAAACTGGGCCGGTTTTTATCTGATGAAAGAAGGAAGACTCCTGCTCGGACCGTTCCAGGGTAAGCCTGCATGCACGGTCATAGAAGCCGGAAAAGGCGTATGCGGTACGGCAGCAGCGGAAGACAAAACACAGCTCGTGAAGAACGTGCATGAGTTCCCGGGGCATATCGCCTGCGATTCAGCCAGCAATTCGGAGATCGTAATACCGATACATGCCGGGGGCGAAGTTTACGGAGTGCTCGACATTGACAGCCCGCAGTTCAGCAGGTTCTCTGAAGAGGACAGAGACGGGCTTGAAGCTTTTGTCCGCATTCTGGAATCCGCAGAAGCTATACAGTAAAAAGGGAGGAATGAGATGTTTATCAGTGAAGTAATGACGACTGCGCCGCAGGATGAGCGCGGAGCGCTTGAAACAAAGACATATCAGGAGCTTGAGAGGCTTAACATAAAATACGAGAGAGTCGACAACGACACCGTTGAGGCAATGGAGGAGTGTGTGGAGATCTCTGAAAAACTCGGAGCGGAGATCCGCAAGACCATCGTCGTCTGCAACAGACAGAAGACGCAGTTCTTCCTCGTAATACTGCCTGCAAACAAGAGATTCGACTCAAAGCTCTTTGCGGCTATGATGCATACTGCCAGAGTTTCATTTGCTTCCCCTGAAGACATGCAGAATGTGATAGGCCTTACACCGGGTGAAGCATCGGTCATGGGCATACTCAATGACCCTGAGGGCAAGGTTAAAGTCGTTATCGACAAGGCGGTGGCAGACGCTGAGTGGTTTGCATGCAATCCGGGAGCCAACACGTCGCACCTGAGATTCAAGACAAAACAGCTTATCAATAACTTCCTGCCTGCTGAAAAGCACAAGCCTGAGATAATAATGCTTTAGGGAGAAAGCCAATGAAGACCATATATTTTGCGGGAGGATGTTTCTGGGGGACACAGAAATACTTCGACCAGTTTGATGGCGTGACGAGAACGGAGGTCGGCTACGCGAACGGTCCGGATGATGCGCCTTCGTATGAGGATGTATGCGCCAGCAGCGGGCACGCGGAGACCGTGCTCGTGGAGTACGATGAGAATGTGATCAGTCTTGAAAAGCTGATATATTACTATTTCCTTGTGATCGATCCTACGTCGGTCAACAGGCAGGGGCATGACGTGGGCATCCAGTACCGCACGGGCATTTATTACAGTGACCCGGACATGCTTGACGACATCCGGAAGGCTTATGATGCAGAGGAAGCTCTTATAGGCGCACCGCTTGCGGTAGAAGTGAAGCCTCTTACGAATTTCTTCACTGCAGAAGAGTATCATCAGAAATATCTGGATAAGAATCCTGCAGGTTACTGTCACATACCGCCGGAGTTCTTTACTCTCGCGGATAAATAGCATACAGGACAAAAGGGGTATGGACAAAAAGAACAGCGCAAGACTGCAGCTCATCTTCACCATGCTGCTCTTCGGCACAATAGGTGCTCTTTCGAGATACATCAACATGCCGTCGAGTATTATTTGCCTTGGGCGCGCTTTCTTTGGCGTCGTTACGATACTGATATTGCTGGCAGTCCGCAAAGAGAAGACTGATACAGAAGCAATAAGAAGGAACCTCTGGTGGCTGATCCTGAGTTCGGTGCTGATGTGCTGCAACTGGATATGCCAGTTTGAGGCATATAAATATACGACCATCGCAACAAGCACACTCTGTTATTATATGCAGCCGGTGTTTTATATACTTGCCGGCGCTGTCGTGCTCAGGGAAAAACTTACAGCGAAGAAGATCATATGCGTGGCTATTGCGTTCTGCGGGATGATACTGGTATCCGGGGTGCTGCAGACAGGCTTTCATATTTCCGAGCTCAAGGGCGCGATTTTCGGCGTTACCGGCGGGTTTTTCTACGCAATGGTGGTGCTGATCAACAAATACATGAAGGACATTTCGCCGGTGAACACTACCATAATGCAGCTGGCGCTCGTATCCGTGATAATGCTTCCGTACTCGGCAGCGACCGGAGCTTTCAGCGAAGTGAGCGTCACTCTGACAGGCATGGTCTGCCTGCTGATACTCGGAGTGCTCCACACCGGCATCGGATACATAATTTACTTTGACGCGGTCAATAAGCTGCCGGCACAGACAGTTGGCATACTGAGTTACATAGACCCGGTGGAGGCGGTGATGCTGTCAGCATTTTTACTGAAGGAGCCGGTCAATATATATACGATCTTCGGAGCCGCCATGATCCTCGGCGCCGCCGCAGTCAGCGAGCTTACGGGAGATAAGGAAGCGGCATAAAAGAGGTGGTATTCAATGAGCAAGGTGCAGACAGAAAGAATCAGAAAAATGGAATCGTATCTGGATGAGGCGGCAGAAGCCATTGCTGAGCTGAAAGAAGCCCTGGCCAGATACGAAAGGATACAGAATAAATATTATAAACTCGAAGAGTATTATGGCAGCAAAAAATGGATGGATGACTTCGAGGCTGACGAGGAGGGCAAGCTCCCTGCAGATCTGAAAAGAGGCGTCCTGTCTGAGGATGCCGTATACGATCTTATCACGGAACACAGGGAACTGATGGCCGGGATGCAGCGGGCCGTGCTCAGATGCATGGAAGAGAAGGAGTTCTGAAAAGGAAAGGGTGACTGCAATGAGAAACCACGAAGTAACGAATGTACAGCTGCTGCTCGATGAAAAAGGCGAGCTGAGAGAACCCGGATGGTCGAGAAGCCTGGTGCAGAAGTACCGCAGGGATGATATCAAGGCGCCGGCGTTCCGCATAAAAGAGTGGGATTACTACCTGGTAGTGAACAGGGACTTCGCTGCTGCATTTACTATCTCTGATGATGGTTACATCGGTCTGCAGTCGGTTTCACTGCTTGTGTTCGGAGACGAGCCGTGGGAGCATACCGAGACCGTGCTGAACGCGTTCCCGATGGGAAAGCTGCGTCTTCCGAATGACTCATCATACGGAACAACAAAATACAGCGATAAGAGACTGCAGATGAGCTTTGAAGTCAAATATCATACAAGACATCTGAAATGCCATTTTGAGGATTTCATGGACGGCAAACCGTTTGATGCAGAGATCGTGCTGGAACAGCCGCCTATGGACTCGATGGTGATAGCGACTCCGTGGCCGGAGAAGCATGCATTCTACTACAACCAGAAAATCAACTGCATGAGGGCATCGGGGCATGTCTGCTTCGACGGTAAAAAATACAGCTTCGACCCGGCAACGGACTTCGGAACGCTTGACTGGGGCAGGGGCGTATGGACATATGACAATACATGGTTCTGGGGCTCCGGCAATGCAGATGTAGACGGCAACAGTTTCGGATGGAACATCGGCTACGGCTTCGGCGACACGAGCGCTGCCTCTGAGAACATACTTTTCTGGAACGGCAAGGCTCATAAACTTGATGATGTGGAGTTCGTGATCCCTGAAAGCGGTTACATGGACAGCTGGAAGTTCACGTCCTCGGACGGCCGGTTCGAGATGTCATTCGAGCCGGTGCTTGACAGGGCAGCGTGTCTCGATTACAAGGTGATCGTTTCCGACCAGCATCAGGTGTTCGGAAAAATGAGCGGAAAGGCGGTCCTTGATGACGGCACTGAGATCAATATAAAGGACGTCATGTGCTTCGCTGAGAAGGTGCATAATAAATATTGACCGGATAATGACAGAGAGTATCGAAAAACTAAAGGAAATAATAGGCAGATCAAGAAGGATAGTGTTCTTCGGCGGAGCGGGAGTTTCGACAGCGAGCGGCATACCGGATTTCAGGTCGGAAGACGGCCTGTATTCGGAAGATCACAGAGGCGTTTCGCCTGAAGAGATCCTTAGCGCGTCTTACTTTATGCTTCATACGGCGGAGTTCTACGAATTCTACCGGAACCGCATGATATACCCGGACGCCAGACCGAATGCGGTGCACAGATATCTGTATGAGCTTGAGAAGAAAGACAAACTGCGCGGTATCGTGACACAGAACATCGATGGCCTGCACCGGGAAGCCGGAAACAAAAGAGTGTATGAGCTCCATGGCAATGTCCGCGAAAACTACTGTGTGGACTGTGAAGCCGAATACCCGCTTGAAAAGATCCTCCGGAGCAAAGGCGTTCCAAGGTGCGACAGATGCGGGGGGATCATAAAGCCATGGGTCGTGCTCTATGGTGAGATCCCTGACAAGTACACGATGATAGGCGCATGCAGGGAGATCTCAGGCGCAGATACCATGATAGTCGCGGGCACATCACTCGCTGTGGAACCTGCGGCATCTCTCATAAATGAGTTCAATGGCAGAAACCTTGTGGTGATAAACAGGGAAGCTACGCCTGCTGATGAAAAGGCGACACTGCTCATACGGGCGGATGTGGAAGAAGTGTTCATGGAGCTGGCTGCAGAGTATTAAAGTAATGAAGGATAAAAAGAACGGATCCCGGGGGATCCGTTTTATAGTGAAACTTTTACTGTGCTATTTTACTCTGACAAGTTCTACGAGCACATCGACCATCTTTTCCATCGACTGCACCGGTATATATTCGGTGTTGGAGTGGAAGTTGAGCCCGCCCGTAGAGAGGTTAGGGCAAGGAAGCCCTTCGTATGTCAGTCTCGCTCCGTCGGTACCTCCTCTGATAGGGATGATGATCGGTTCTACGCCGCAAGCCCTGAAAGCGGCTTTTGCGTTGTCGATCAGGAACATATGCGGCTCAATGAGCTCTCGCATGTTTCTGTACTGCTCATGTATCTCAAGAGTGACCGAATTCTCATATTTTGTATTGAAATAGTCCACGCATTTGCGCATGAGCGCTATCTTTTTCTCAAAAAGAGCGGCGTTGTGATCCCTGATTATGTAACGGGACTCGGCTTCGGCAGGCGTGCCGTTCAGCTGTGTCATATGGAAGAAACCGTCGTAACCATCGGTGTATTCAGGCCGCTGCTCCTGAGGAAGCATCCTTTCGAGCTCTGTCGCTATCCTGACTGCGTTTATCATTACATCCTTGGCCGATCCCGGATGGATGTCGCGGCCTTTGAAGTAAACGCGGGCTTCAGCGGCATTGAAGTTCTCGTATTCAAGTTCTCCGAGTCTGCCTCCGTCCACTGTGTAAGCATAATCCATGCCGAATCCTTCTATGTCGAAGTCATCTGCGCCTCTTCCGATCTCTTCGTCTGATGTAAAGGCAAGGCCGATCCTGCCGTGAGGGATCGAAGGATCATTTATGAAAATTTCGGCCATGGTCATGATCTCGGCGATACCGGCTTTATCGTCACCTCCGAGAAGCGAGACTCCGTCGGTTACGATGAGATCACAGCCAACATAGTCTCTGAGCTCGGGATAGATATCCGGGTCAAGTGATACTTCATCATTCAGACGGATGACTCCGCCGTCATAGTTTTTGTGGATCCTTGCATTACCCGCATCTCCCGGAGCGCTCGGCGATGTATCCATGTGTGAGATGAAGCCGATCGCAGGGATGTCGGCATCCAGATTCGAAGGGATTTCTCCGTACACATAGCAGTGCCGGTCATCAAGCCTTACGCCTGATATTCCCATTTCAGTCATCTCTTCAGCCAGAAGTCTGGCAAGGCGGAACTGTTTTGCCGTACTTGGTGAGGAGGGACTGTCCTCGTCGGACTGAGTATCTATTGATATGTATCTCATAAACCTGTCGATGACGCTGCTCATTGATGGATAACCTCCGGATAGTAAAACTGGCGGATCCGTTTTTATCCGCTAAAACAATGATACTGTTTTTCAGCAGCTTTCGCAATTGAGGATTGCGATTGAAAAAGCCCGTAGATATCAGTTAGAATGACAGTTCAGAGGGTATGAAATGATAAGAAAACTGAGAGAGACATTCAGGCCGGAATCAAGCTACAGGGCATTCTTCGTAACAATAATTACATTTGCTCTGGCTCATGGCCTTTACAAAGGAATAATCGATAACTATCTTGCTGAATCCGTCGGAATGTCAGCATTTGACAAGGGAGTTTCGGAGTTCTTCAGGGAAATGCCGGGGCTCGCTCTTATATTTGTTCTGGCTTTGCTGTATGAGTTTTCGGCCGAAAGGATCTATCAGATAGGAGCGGTCATCATGCTTGCGGGGATGGCGATGCAGGCTGTTATCCCGCCTTCGAAAGTGCTGGTTATAATGGCGATATTCATCTATTCGCTTGGAGAGCACATACAGCTCGGGATGCGCAATACGATCACGCTTGAATACGCGCAGGAAGGGAAGAGCGGAGTGGCCCTCGGAAGACAGAGTGCTGTCTATCAGATAGGGATGCTGGCCGGATACTTTGTCGTGATAGGCCTGTTCTACATGCTGGGAAGCAGGCTTTCACTGTTTAAGCCTATATTCCTGATGAGCGCGGCAATTATTCTTCTGGGATTTCTTGCATCAATGAAGGTCAGGGGAGACAGCAGACCGGATCCGTCAAAGAGAAGGTTCTTTTTCCACAGAAAATATACCAAGTATTATATGCTGGAGCTTTTTTACGGGGCCAGAAAGCAGATCTTCTTCACGTTCGGTCCCTATGTGCTGGTGCTGTTCTACGGCGCGAGCGCAATGGATATCAGCATACTGTTTGCGGTATCGTCGGTATGTTCATATTTCGCTTCACCGGCAGTGGGAAAGATCATAGACCGCTTCGGATATAAGATCGTGATGATATCAGACACTCTCATACTTGTGATCGTCTGCTTCTTTTACGGATTTGCCCATCATATATTCCCTATGCACATAGCATTTGTTGTATGCTGTGCTAACTATGTCCTTGATTCCGTAATATCGCTGGCTTCAATGGCTTCCAATGTATATGTTCAGGACCTTGCGGACAACGCGGATGAGGTGAGGGCAACGATATCCACCGGAGTGTCAGTGAATCATTTCATAACGATACTTGTTGCATTGTTCGGCGGATGGATCTGGAAAACACTGGGAATAGAAACGCTGTTCATGCTCTCGGCGGTGCTTGGGCTTTGCAACAGTGCATATGCGGCAACGATCAAAACGCGCAGCCAGTCAGATATGGATTAAAAACAAAAACGCCCCGTTACCATATGGTTGGGGCGTTTATGGTGCGCGCGGAGGGATTCGAACCCGCGACCTACTGCTCGTCCTGAAATCATGGAATTACTTCCAGAATCTTCGGTTTTTTACAACGGCCTCTGATATCAGAGATTACCACTTCAGATAACCTCCGATATCTTTGGCCGTTTCGTATTACAGATAATCTTGCTCTATAACTTTTGTGATAAAAAAGTGATAAATCTCAGCTCGTTTTTAACGTATAACCGGCGATCTTTTCTACTGCTTCAAGTTTCCTTTGAGCACTGACACCGATATAGTATTTTGAGGTCGTAGAGACATCTGCATGCCCCAGGAGTTTGGATGTGTCTTCTATTGGCACTCCGGCTCTGCTGAGGTTGGTCCCAAAGGTGTGTCTCAATGCATGGAACTTATGATAATCAATACCTATACGATCACAGGCTCGCACGATCGCTCTTCGGATATTCCTTTTGTAGTAGAAGGTTCCGTTTGTTGTAGTGAATAAGTAATTGGTTTCATAACCATACTTTTCCATTTCTTCTATGCGAACCTGTTTGTGTATCTCCAGTTCTTTCATAACAGCTTGAGAGAGAGGGACGACTCTGTTGCTCCCAGATGATTTCGTTTCAGTTATGTTTGTCGAATAACTTACTTCATCATCTATAGGCGCGACATCAGACAGCTGTTTGTTTATATACATCATATTGCCCTGAATGTCGTCATATGTCAGTGCAAGCAACTCACCAAGCCTAGCCCCGGTATTGGCTGCCAGAATGATCAGAAATCTCATGGTAGTACCGGAAAACTCGTCTGCAAGAGCCTGTATTTCTTTGTCATCCCAAACTTCAATGTCCTGAACACTATCAGTGGTCCTTGGCCGCTTTGGGACTACAAGACTAGCAGTTACATTCCGGCACCAACCGTTAAGTTCAGCATAACGGTAGAAATGCTTCAGAAAGTTGTTCAGAGATTTCAGTGAACTATAACATGCATCAGATTCGTTAAACAGGTTCTGTATATCCATAGCAGTAACTTCTGACGCAGGCATTCCGCATATTCTGGAGGACTGCATGATGCTTTCGTATGCACCTATGTATTTCACCTTGGTTGTATTAGCGAAATCAGAAGAATTCTTGAATACTGCATCTTTCCATTCATCAATCATCTCTCCGAGACAACGATTGGTTCTGCAAGCTCCTGCCTTTTGTTGCTCCATATATTCAAGGTATTTCTGCTCTGCTTCGGCTTTGCAGCTTCCGTAGAACGCTTTCCTATCGTCGACCCACTTGCCGTTTTCATTAAGTTTCATGCCCACCTTACGGTAGATTCTGTAATACGCTTTTCCATTGATCACACAATTTGTTTTCTTTGCCATAGTACCATCTCCTAACTGTAACAATAAATGAACGGATGAAATGTAATTCGTTAGATTCAGATGATACGTAGCTAAAAGTGTGGATAACCACCTCCTTGAAACCAAATTCTGTGACATATTATATCATCACGTCCGAACCGTAATAAACCCGGAGCGTTATGAACTGTTAGGAACTGTTGACATGAGTATAGCACTTTCATATAATAAATACAAACATTTGTTCGATTTTAAACTGCTTTTTTATCACCTTTCTTTAAACCATCAAATGATAAAAAGCAGCTCTGACCTGCATGTATGTAACAGGACTTGACAAGGCTTGATACATATTAGCAGTTGTGTTATCCTGCAATACTTCCTTAGGGGAGTATCTGTAGTAACAGGTCAACAGATGAAATTGAATACCACCGTTATCAGGAACCTTCTCTGGGACATCGGGAAACCGTGAGCATGCAGGGCCGGGGCGCCATGACTACACTAAAAAGTACGAGCGACAACCACCATGGGTCCAAAAGGAAGATGACAACTTCAATGTGCGATGACAATCTCAGGGGACAATGATACTCCCGTCTTGACATATATACATGGGGCGGCCCGAGGAGATCCCTCGGGAGTGCGTAACTGGCTGTGAGGTCGCCTCGTTAGCGATCGCCTGATAATGTTCCGGGAAGGAGCCCGGCACACGGATAAGGTGAAATAATCCTTATTGTTATTTACCGTTTACAAAAAATTGTAGTCGGCTTACATGATTTATTCTGATTAACGAAGAACAGATACGAAATTTTGTCGTGCAATCAGAACCGGTCATGTAGGCCGGCTTTTTTCGTTTTCAAAACAGCCTGCCTTATCAGCTTTCACTGCGTAAGAGATAAGGAGGTAATCATATGACTTTACGCACTATTAACAAGGCCTACGAGGAACTCAGAGCGAGAGACCCCGAGACGGCGATCACAAGGAATCTGCTGAGGGAAATGGTGACTCAGGGAATCATTCCAAGCGCCAAGGCAGGCAACAGGTATCTGGTAGATGTCGATGTAGTCGAACAGTACTTCATGGATACGACACATGGCTTGATCCCGGCAGCGGAGATCAAGTGCAGCAGAAGGAATTAGGGAAGGGGGTGAGACAGAATGGATAAGAGTTACAAACTGATCAACATGAATGATATCGAAGCCGAAGAAGTCGAATGGCTCTGGGAGGGCTTCATTCCTCGCGGCAAGCTTACGATCCTGCACGGAGATCCTGGCAAGGGGAAGACCATGGCTATGCTCAATATCATCGCCGCACTAACGACAGGGCGAGAGATATTTTCCTCTCCGGGAAGTCACCAGGTCAGAGATCCGATCAACGTGATCTACCAGACTGCAGAGGATGGGCTGGCCGACACAGTCAAGCCGAGACTTCTGAATGCCGGAGCGGACTGCAGCAAGGTATATGTCATCGATGATTCGGAGAAGGCGCTCAGTATGTCGGACGGGAGGCTGGAGATGGCGATAGCCGATACAGGAGCAAAGCTCGCAGTGCTCGACCCGCTTCAGGCGTTCCTTGGAGCGAAGGTCGACATGCACAGAGCGAATGAAGTAAGACCTCAGATGAAACACCTCAACGACATCGCCAGCAGACACAAATGTGCAATGGTGTTGATTGGACATCTCAACAAGATGACACACGCGAATGTTGACTACAGAGGGCTCGGTTCGATGGACTTCATGGCTGCTGCAAGAAGCGTGATCCTCTGCGCGAAGTCAAAGGATGATCCTGAGATGAGAGTGCTGGTACCGACCAAGTCATCGATGACCTATGAGCACAGCCCGGTCGCATTCCGCCTCAGCAAGGAAGGCGGCTTCAAGTGGGAAGGTGAATGCAATGCCAATGTAGACGAGCTACTGAGCAGTGCGATGAAGAAGGGCTACAAGACTGACGAAGCGATCGACTTCCTGTACGACCAGCTGTCGGAGCAGATGGTGCCGAGCACGGAGATCTATACAAGAGCAGAAAAGTGCGGCATCAGTAAGAAGACTCTGCGCAACGCAATGAAGGATATAGGGGTGGAGTCGATCAAAGACGGAGACAGATGGTACGTAGGCCTTCCAACATAGAATTAAGAGTGAAGGTGGCAAGATGCCCGTCCCTGCGCAGACACTGCCACCTTGCCATCTTGCCATCTTGGTAAAGGCATAAGCAGGAGCACGTAGGGAGGAGCCATACAGGAGCATGTAAGGAGCATACGGATAGAAGCAACGGTTACTCCTTCTTCGGGCAGTACAGGAAGTTAGCAAAAATCCATCTATTTAAGAGGCCTCGCCGATTGAGAGCGAAATACACCCATCGCACAAACCTTGTGGTTCGTACTCTGTGTATTTCGCCTCGCGGGGGCGGTGCCGTCCACGCGTGACGGCACAAAAACGGCCGAGGATTTATGGATAACCGGAGCAGGACCATGGAGAAGTGCAAGGACAGCGAGCTGTCCATCCCACTTTTCCACAGCCCTGCAGCGAGTCCGGTTACCCACAAGCTCCTCAGCCGCGACTGCTATCATCCCAGATCCAATGATGATAGCGACGAAAAAAGGAAACAGATTCTGAAATCAAAATGAACGATTAAGGAGGAAATATATGAAACGGGTAAGTTATATACGACATGAAAAACTTCATAACGTTATGGGAAGGATCAGCTATATAAGCAGCGAAGCCAAGCAGGAACATCTCTATGCGACATACGAGACACAGACGAGAGAGTACTGGAGAGCGCTAGCGAAGGAGAACCG
>JAFVPI010000119.1 GCA_017505405.1 Mogibacterium sp. | reverse complement strand
GCGCGTTCCCTGACTTTTGCGCGGAAGCTTTCCCACGCTTCCGGATCGCTGCAGTGAGGAATGAAATCCGGAGCATGCGCATAATCACGCCACCGGGTTATATCTTTTATTACTTTGTTTTCTTCAGTCACAAGAGGCATCGAGCCCGGCGCATCTGCCGGCCACTCAATAACTGTGCCCCAGCGGTCCGTAATCGTCGCGCCCGGCCTTCTTCCCTCATGCAGATACCCGCCGATCGGATCGCCAAGAGCCATCTGAAGGGCTTCGTACTGCACTAGCTGCCTCTCCGGTTTTCCTTCCGGTTTCAGTAATTCAAGAAAGATATCTTTTGCTGTCATAAATAATGCCCTTTCAGTCGATCAGCACGCACGATGTAAAGCACATCGTGTTTTCGCCATAGTTATACTTCAGTCCCGATCTGACAGCCACATCGCTCACAAGGAGTCCGTAGGCCTCCATAGAGGAAACCATTCTGTCAGGATGCCTGCACGGTCTGTCAGGGTAGGTGCATGAGCGGCAGAGCCTGCATGCGCCGGCGCCCATAGGCAGGCAATCCGGATAAAAACTCCTTATCTGCCTGACCAGTGTATCAAAATTTTTTCTGTGTCTCTGCATTATTGCAGCCGTCCCGTCCATGTCGAAACTGTCTGTAAGAGCTCCGGCGGTCTGGACTATTATGCCGCGATGATAGGTCTCAGCGCGCTCCTTTGCCCTTTCAACGCTTCCCACAGCAGGAGGACAGCTCCAGCTTCTGCCGTAGCTTTTGCAGCGGTCCTCAGCGCACATGCTGCGGACTTCCTCTCTGAACTCAAGCGAATCCATCGCCAGAGGTGCAGCATAGGTAAAGCCGGCCTCTTCAGCGAGGACCGTGAGTTCGCTTATTCCGGGTGTCTGTCCTGCTGTTCTGATCATTTTTTCTCTGCCTGTCACAAATTATACAAAATGCTGCTACCCTGAAGCGGGTAACAGCATTCTTCATATTTTAGTTCCGGCTTTATATGTGCAGGAAAAGTCCTGCCATAATGAAATACGTACAAAGTGAAATCATATCCGTTATGGATGCCATCATAGGTCCGGCCATCAGCGCAGGGTCGATGCCTATGCGTTTGGCTATCATAGGCAGCATCGAGCCGATCAGCTTTGCGATGATGACTATGAGTATCATGGACACGCATACAGTGACCGCTACAAGAGGCGGATTGTGATCGAGATATACTATCCTGAAGTAGTTCAGAATACTCAGGCATATACCGACTATAACGCCGACTCTTATCTCCTTCCACATTACCTTTATGAAATCTCCGAGTTCGAGCTCGCCGGTCGCCATACCGCGGATGACCAGTGTTGAAGACTGCGAACCGGAGTTACCGCCGGTACCCATAAGCATCGGCATGTAGATTACCAGGGCTATGACAGCCGACATCGCATCCTCGAATCTTGCCAGTATGCCTCCGGTAACAAAGTATGAGCACATGAGCAGAAACAGCCACGGCAGCCTCGCCTTGACGTGCTGCCAGACGGACCGGTCGAGATACTCCCTGTCCGAAGTGTCGATGACACCGCCCATACGCTCGATATCCTCGGTCGTCTCTTCTTCGATGACTTCGAGGATGTCGTCGACGGTAACGATACCGACGAGTCTGAATTCATTGTCTACTACCGGAATAGCCAGATAACCGTATCTGGTGAACAGGTCGGATACTTCCTCCTGGTCGTCATCTACATGAGCGACTACAGGGTCGTCATGCATGAGGTCTGACACCTTCATGGTATCAGGCGAAATGACCAGAGACTTGAGCGATACTACGCCGATAAGCTTGCGCCCGCTGTCGACCACGTAGCACGTATATATCGTCTCTGAGTCGAGTCCTACATCCTTGATATGATCAAGCGCCTCTCTTACCGTAGCATCCTTTTTGAGGTTGATATACTCCGGCGTCATCAGAGCCCCGGCGCTGTCTTCCTTGTACTTCAGGAAGGTGTTGATCAGACGCCTTTCGCTCTTCGGAGTCTTGTCAAGTATTTTATCAACTATGTTTGACGGCAGTTCTTCGAGGACGTCGATCATATCATCGAAGTCGAGCTCATCGAGAATGTATCTGATTTCGGGATCAGTTATGATGTTGATGATATCTACCTGGTCTTCTACACTCAGCTCGGCAAAGACATCCACGCTGATGTCCTTAGGAAGCGCTCTGAAGAGGACGACCATTGTCTTCAGGTCGAACTCTCTCCTGATGTCCACCAGCATTTCAGCTATCTCGACTTCATTATGCTTAAGGAGCTCGTCTCTGGCATGGAAGTATTTTTTTGTTTCGAGGAGTTCGATTATTTTGTAAAAGGAATCCTCGTATGCCTGATCCATGTCAGGAACCATGTTTACGTTCTCCATTGGTCCGTCCTCCTTTCTCAGTTAAGCTATTTGTTCAGCATCTCCATTACCTGGTCTTCAGTAATTATTTCAACCCCCAGTTCGCGGGCCTTCTTATTTTTGGAGGAACCCGAATTGGGGTCGTTTGTTATAAGGTAATCCGTTTTAGCGGATACCGATCCGGCCACCTTGCCGCCCTCTGCTTCGATCTCAGCCTTGAGATCCTTCCTGTTAGCATAATGCTCAAGGCTTCCGGTTATGACGAAAGTTTTTCCTTCGAGACTTGTGCCTGCAGCTTCATAGCTCTCATCGATCGAAAGCATGCCCATCAGGTCATCTACAGCAGACTTATTATCTTCATCGGCAAAAAACTCCGCATAGTCACGGGCCATGACAGAACCTACTCCGTCTATATCCTTTAAAGATTCTTCATCGAGGCTCTGGATATCGCTCCATTTATTGCGGCAGAAGCGGGATATCATATTTGAAGTCGCAACGCCGATACCCGGCACTCCCAGCCCGTAAAGCAGTCTCGCAGGTGTAGTGCGTGATGCCCGCTCTGCTGATGCTATAAGGTTATCATACGACTTTGCGCCGAAACCTTCCATACCAATAATATCATTTTTATGTTCTTCAAGCCTGAACAGATCGGCAAAATTTTTGAGCGCGCCTATCCCTATCAGCTTGAGAAGTCCTGATTCAGACAGCCCTTCTATATTCATGGCGTCTCTCGAAACAAAGTGAGAG
>JAFVPI010000118.1 GCA_017505405.1 Mogibacterium sp. | reverse complement strand
TTCTTTGTGCTATAGCGGTCATTATCAATGCGGCAGCCGAATCTGTCATGCCGGGAATACAAGCCGCCCATCCTGCCGTCGAACACGACTGGGCTGCCATGTTTTACCTGAACCCATTCCACATATCTCCTCAGCCCGTCATAAGCGACATACAAAAAACCGCGGGTATCCCCGCGGGTCTGCTATTATACATTATCACAGTAATAGCTGTCAGCAGCTTGGTAACAGCTATATTCGGCTCAGTATTCAAAGGATCCGCTTCTTCCGTTACTGATCAAACTCTTAAAAGCATCTAACAGGAGGCCATAAAGCCTCCTGTCTGATTTCTGTATCTTTCAATTGCAACCGTCAGCTATCTCTCCAGCAGCCAGCGGAACCCGTATGGCTTCATCAGGCTTCCGCCTGCCCAGGAATTCACCCACACTTCATCCGGTGAGAAATTGAAAAGTCCGAGCATGCGCTTCCCTTTATAATCCCTGGCTATTCCAAGCACTCTGTTGTCACCCGTATCGATCGGATAAACGTGGGCGTCTGAATGGAACACTTCGTTGAATCTGCGTATCATGACGAGCTCGCGCAGTTCATGGAAGATCTTTCCTGTCGGAGTGGAGAGATCTTTTCTTTCCTCCGCCTTTTCCCAGTCCATCTTTCCTCTGTGTATGTTGCGGCTGTCTGCCCATCTGCCCGGATCGTCATGGTATCCGTAGTCGTTGAGCATGCCAAGCTCATCACCGCTGTAGAAAACAGGTATGCCGCGGAGTGTCAGCATGCAGGCGTGGAGCATGACAACAGCATCTATAGCCTTCTGCAATGCTTCCTCATTGTTCTCATACAGAGCCGCCTCTACTCCGCAGAGCGAGGCAGTCGTGCCGCAGAGTCTGGCATCGCGCAGCCATTCCGAATCGTTATATAGCTCGCCTCTTGCAGGACTGCCGTAGTACTTGCCGGTGAACCAGTCATTGAGGTATTTCTTATGTGTTGCCTCACCCATGCCGTACTGCGAAAGGAATCCGTAATCCAGGCCCCAGCCGATGTCGTCATGGCATCTGAGGTAGTTCTGGAAAATGCAGTTTGGAGGCAGATTTTCTATCTGCTGCAGCTGATGCCTGAGGAGTCTTACATCACGTGTCGCCATGGTGTGCCAGATGGAAGCCATGGTTGTGACGTTATAGAGCATGTCACATTCAGGCTTCTCTTCCGTACCGAAGTACGGCAGCACCTTGCTCGGTTCCATAACGACTTCGCCCAGGAGCAGTACGCTCGGGCATACGATCCTGCAGGATATGTTCATCATGCGGACAAGCGTGTGCACCTGCGGCAGGTTGCGGCAGTTAGTGCCCAGTTCTTTCCAGATATACGGAACAGCATCGAGCCTTACTATATCTACTCCCCTGTTTGCCAGGTAGAGCAGGTTTTCTGTCATGTCGTTGAAGACTGTAGGATTCGCGTAATTAAGGTCCCACTGGAACGGATAGAAAGTCGTCATGACTATCTTTCCGATGTCTTCGAAATACGTAAAATTGCCCGGAGCTGTCTCAGGGAACACCTGCGGCATAGTCTCCTCGTACTGCCTTGGGATATCCCAGTTATCATAGAAGAAATATCTGCTCTGAGCCTCAGGATCACCGGCCCTTGCGGCCTTTGCCCATGCATGCTCATCACTTGTATGGTTCATCACGAAATCGAGGCAGACCCTTATCCCCCTCTTGTGGCAGTCGCCTGCGAGTTTTTCGAGATCCTCCATGGTACCGAGATCTGACCTCACCTTTCTGAAATCAGAAACAGCATATCCGCCGTCGCTTCTTGCGCTGTCTTCAGGTGTGTCCAGAAGCGGCATCAGGTGAAGATATTTGACTCCGCATTCCCTGAGATAGTCAAGCCTGTCTCTGACGCCCGGAAGATTGCCCGCGAAATTCTCCGTGTAAAGCATCATGCCCATCATCTTGTTGGAATGATGCATGTCAGGATGGATCGAACGTCTGGCATCAACATTACGCAAAGAAGATTTGCGTTCTTTGAAGCTCCTGCGCAGCATATTGAGGAAGTATTCGAAAGCCTCCTCATCATTGTACAGTTCCATGTAGAGCCATTTGAGCTCATCATAATACTTCTCAAGTCTTATATCGAAACTGCTTTTTTTCTTTCCGGACTCGTTACTCATAGAATTCCTTCTCCATTTCAGCAAGTGAAGGCATAGCAGGGATAGCCCCGTGGCGCGAGCATGTCAGTGAAGCAGCCTTATTGGCATAGCGAACCATTCTCAGGAGCTGTGCCCAGACATCTTCTGTTCCGTCTATTCCCTTCGCTATCTGCATAAGCATTGCTCCAAGGAAGGTATCGCCGGCTCCGTTGGTATCCGCTACTTCTACACTGAATCCCGGAACTGTTGCCGTATGGCTTCCCATGCGGACGAACACGCCGTCTGAGCCCAGAGTTACCATCACAAGACCAATGCCGTACTCAGCAAGTATGCGGCTTCCTTCTTCAAAATCGTCGGTTCCTGTCAGCATCACCATCTCTTCATCGGATACCTTCAGTATATCCGCGTATGGGAGCAGTACCTTCATCATCTCTATGGCATGCTCTTCGCTGTCCCAGAGCGCAGCCCTGTAGTTAGGGTCATAGCTTATTACCGATCCGTTATCCTTCGCGTATTTAACAGCCTCCTCACAGGCTTCCTTTCCCGGTGAGGTCGTCATCGACAGCGAACCTACATGCAGGATCTTAGGCAGATCTGCAGACAGAGCGCCTACTGCCTCGTCAACAGTCAGTTGAGTATCTGCGCCCGGCTTTCTGTAGAATGAGAAATCACGCTCGCCGGATTCATCTACCGAAACGATAGCCATGGTCGTCGGCTGATAGTCATCATAATAAAGTCCGCTTATATCTACATTATCTTTTTTCAGTGTATCCGCAAGACTGCGTCCGAAAGCGTCATCTCCGACCTTTCCGATAAAGCCGGCAGAAGCGCCGAGTCTTGAAGCTGCAACTGCTACATTTGCCGGTGCGCCGCCCGGATACGCAGTGAATTCACCGTTTCCGTTTTCGTCAGAGCCTCTCTGAGTAAGGTCTATCAGAAGTTCTCCGAGTGTAATTATATCTGTCATATTTATTCCCCTCATCTTTCCGCCGGTGCGTTATGTGCGACACTTAATTATACATTGAAACGCTTCTTTTTTATACACAGTATTAGCAAACTGCTGTGTCAATATTCTCCGGAAACAGATCTTTATCATCTCCCGATATTGTAAGCAACGATATCCATGGCTACACTTCCGTCAGCCGTAAATGTGATCTTATCTGCTTCGGCAGGTGTGTAGTAAGTCAGTGACATCGCCTGCTCGCCTCCGTTGACGAATACTTCAGCGCTCCATTTGTCTATCAGTATTCTCAGACTGAGACTTCCGTCTGCGTACTTCGCCCTGTAGCTCCTCCTGGCAGTGATCTCACTGCACTGGCCGCTGCGGCTTCTGTCTATGGTGATCAGCGACCGGGCCGGTTTGTAGCTTAGCCTGATAAAGTGATCTTCATCCTTCGCGAAGTCTATGGTGAACTCCCTGTACAGCGCAGCGCCTACCTCTCGCGGAGCTATCTCAATTTCCAGTTCTATTGATCTGCCGGATATGCCGTCAAAACTGCGCTCCTCATCCTTAAGCAATACCCCGTCATAATCCAGCCTGTCCTTTCTGTATTCGCAGAACTCCCTGACAGGCCACTGGTAAAGCTTTCCGTCCCTGTAGCTCAGTTCTCTCGGAACGGTCATCTGCCCAAAGGTATGTGCGCCTTCAGCACCATGGACATATCCATCCGGATGATCCATAGGAACAGCATACAGAAGCCCGGGCCTTGAGAGGTCCTCCTGTGCATCTGCAAAATTGCCGTTCTTCGGATCCTGCATCCAGCCGATCATGATACGTCTGCCGTCCGGAGCTTCCATCACCTGAGGCGCATAGAAATCGAGACCGATGTCTACCGGCTCATAGCCGCCGTCCGGGGTGAATGTATCCGTTTCTTCATCGTATTCGCCCGCAATGCAGCAGACGTTGCTTCCCTGAGGAAATCTTACGGAGCCGATCGCCTCATCGGCCTCCGCGTGCATGTCCATAGGGCTGGCGATCAGTATCTGTTTTCCGTCCAGTTTAAAGAAATTCGGGCATTCCCACATCACGCCTATCTTGTGGTGATCTTCAAAAAGCACTTTCTCATACTCCCAGCTGAAGCAGTCATCGCTCCTGAACAAAAGGAGCTGAGTGCCCTTCTCATGCAGATAATTCCCGTCTTCTCCGATCTCACCCGTTCTGCCCGCAGCAGCAAGCGCTCTGTATGTACCGTCAGGGCTGCGCCAAATGTAAGGATCCCGGAATTCATATGCATCGCAGTGTTCAGGGAGATCCTTCTCTTTTATGACCGGGTTCCCCTCATGCTTCACATATTCGATGCTGCCGTCATCCTGCTCTTCCGAAACAGCAACACACTGTGTCTGGAGCCATCTTCCCTTTTTCAGAGGATCTTTGCTGTTGTCGCCGCAGCCGGTGTACATGAGGAGCTGCCTGCCGTCCGGCAGTGTAATTGCCGTACCCGAAAAACAGCCTGCCCAGTCATACTCCGTGTCGGGAGCCATGGCAGCCGGTAAATATTCCCAGCTTATCATGTCATCGCTTACAGCGTGGCCCCAGTGCATCGGACCCCAGTAAAAGCTGTACGGATGATACTGATAAAACAGATGATACTGCCCACGGTAAAACGAAAACCCATTAGGATCGTTGAGCCATCCTGTGCGCGGGGAAAAGTGAAATACCGGGCGCTCTTCTTCTGTAACAAGTGCGGATCCGCGCTCCTCGTATTCTCTTACGTGCTGTAATTCCTTACTGATCAATTGTTTCTCTCCCTGTTATATCCTGATTATGTCTAACTGCTGCGCCGGATAATCCCCGGTCAGCTGAGGGAAGGTGTATCCGTTCTGCATCAGAGTCCTGCCGCGGCATTCGAACTCACCTCCGACAGAGTACATTGCATCCGGATCCAGTCCCTTAAGTTTCACATGTACGAGAGTGTAATTTGCCTGAGGGTCTGTCACGACAACGCTGAGTATGCAGCGGCTTCTGTCCTGACTGACGTGTTCCCAGCAGTAATATCTGCTGTTTGCAGCCGGGTCGCTCAGTCTGTATAAACGTCCTCCATGGACCACAGGTTCTATGTCCTTATATCGCTTTATCTGATTTCTTATCTCGCCGCATTCCTCTACTGTGAGCTTTGTAAGATCGAGCTCATATCCGAATGTTCCTGCCATGGCAGATATACCTCTTGTTGACAGAGGAGTTTTGCGGCCTGTCTGATGATTAGGCGATGCGCTTACGTGCGCTCCCATCGAAGAGGACGGATATCCGAACGACGTGCCGTACTGGATGGCAAGCCGTGCCACCGGATCTGTGTTATCTGAACACCATACCTGTGGTGAGTACTGAAGCATGCCTGCATCAAAGCGTCCGCCGCCGCCGGCACATCCCTCGAACAGCACGTCAGGGAACTCCGTGGTTAGTCTGTCATAAAGCTTATAAAGGCTCAGGTAATAGCGGTGAGGCACCTCTCCCTGCCTTGCTGAAGGAGTCGAATGCGAGTAAACGTCCGAAATCGGACGGTTGAAATCCCATTTTATATAGTCTATGTCATAATCCCTTAGCAGACCGGATATGGTGTCATATAAATACTCATGCACCTCATCATTTGAGAGGTCGAGCACAAGCTGGTTACGTGCCATCATAGGCGCACGTCCCGGAGCTGTCAGCGCCCACTCAGGATGCGCCTTGTACAGATCCGAATCTTCGCTTATCATCTCCGGTTCTATCCAGAGTCCAAACTTAAGGCCCATTCCCTTGACCTTCGAGATCAGGCCTCCGAGGCCTTCAGGCAGCTTATCTGTGTCGACCACCCAGTCGCCCAGGCCGCCGTTGTCATCTTTTCTGTTTCTGAACCAGCCGTCATCGAGCACAAACATCTCTATTCCGAGATCCTTTGCTATGCCGCAGATCTCGAGAAGCTTTTCTTCTGTGAAATCAAAGTATGTTGCTTCCCAGTTGTTGACAAGCACCGGTCTGTGGCTGAGCTTGTATTTACCCTTTACGACGTTGTTGCGTATGCAGCGGTGATAATTATGCGAAAGCTCAGTCAGTCCGTCAGCGCATGTAAGTATCACTTCAGGTGTATGAAGCGATGTGCCCGGTTCGAGCTCCCAGCGGAAGCGGTCGTCATTGAGTCCCATCACTACACGGACGCTCTCAAACTGATCGCGTTCAACCTCAGTTTTGTGGTTTCCCGAATACATGAGCATCATGCCGTAGCATATGCCGCTGTCTTCAGTAGCATCATGATCGCATATGATTATAAAAGGATTTTGCTGATGGCTCGACATCCCTCGTCCTGATATAAAGGTGTGAACGCCGTGGAACATATTTATACGCTCCACCTGCCGCTCCATGCAGTGCCTGCCGTGGAAATGGATCAGATCCCAGTTGCCGTAAGGTAAATCGAGGCACATGGAGGATGCCTTGCGCAGCCACACCATCTCTGAGCCTGCATTGATTATCTCTGCCGACCTGGTGATTATATCCAGATCTTCAAACACGCCGTAATACAGCTTTATGCCCATGTTGGCTGCGTTGTCGATCAGAGTAACTATCAGCGTCTGCGCCTTGCCCTCATCATCATAGACCGACGGAAGTCCCGGTATGCTGTACTTTCCGTTTACTATTTCATGGGATACATACTTGAATTCCGCGCAGCGGCTTCCGTCTGAACACGATGCTGCGATGCTGTTTACGCGGAAGTCTCCTACACCGAAAGATGTATACTCCTGCGGCATCGAATCCAGTGAGTATGTCCTGTCATACCTCATGTCATAAGGATTGCCGGAGAATCCCCTGTCATAATAGCGGAACGCATAAGACAGGTTGTCCTGTCCCGGCTTTGGTCCGTAGTACATATGCTGAAGATAGCCCAGATGGTCGATCTTCATATGGTAACCTGAATTCTTTGTTTCAAGTATCAGGTGTTTCGTCTCTTCTATATAACGTATGCTCATTTCCCTCTCCGTTTTAAGATGCTATTTATTACACGAAGATAATATCAAAAAAAGGACAGGACTGCCACCAGATAGTGACAGTCCTGCAAATGATTATTTAAGTACCGGATCTTTAAATCCTACCACTCTTTCCAGAGAAGGCTGAGCTCAGTCTCCTTGTCGAAGAGCTGGAGCTTGTTAAGATCAAGTGCCATTGTTCCTTCCATGCCGACATAGAGGTCAACATCAGAAGCAACTCTTGCTGTGCACTGCTTGCCTCCGAGTGTGAAGTACAGATATGCTTCTGCGCCGAGGAGCTCACGTACTTCGATAGGAGCCTTGATCGTAACGAAATCTTTCTCCTTGCCTCTTCCATCGAGGAGGTGCTCAGGTCTGATACCTGCGACAACAGTCTTGCCAACGTAATCCTTGACTGCCTCTGCCTTATCAGCAGGGAGCTTGATTGGGAATCCTGCCATATCAAGGAATGTATCAGCGCCCTTCTTCTCAACAAGACAATCAATGAAGTTCATCTGAGGCGATCCGATGAATCCTGCAACGAAGAGGTTGTATGGCTTGTTGTAGAGGTGCTCAGGCGAGTTGATCTGCTGAACGATACCGTCCTTCATAACTACAATCCTTGTTCCGAGTGTCATAGCCTCAGTCTGGTCGTGAGTTACGTAAATGATCGTAGTTCCCAGTCTCTCGTGGAGCTTAGCGATCTCTGTTCTCATCTGTACTCTCAGCTTAGCATCGAGGTTGGACAGAGGCTCGTCCATGAGGAATACCTTAGGGCTTCTTACGATAGCACGACCCATGGCAACACGCTGTCTCTGGCCGCCGGAGAGAGCCTTAGGCTTTCTGTCGAGGAATTTCTCGAGGTCGAGGATCTTTGCTACTTCGTCTACCTTAGCATCGATCTCTGCCTGAGGTACCTTTCTCAGCTTAAGAGCGAATCCCATGTTGTCTCTTACTGTCATGTGTGGATAGAGAGCATAGCTCTGGAATACCATTGCGATGTCTCTGTCCTTTGGCTCTACGTCGTTCATCTTGACGCCGTCGATGAGGAAATCACCCTCGGAAATGTCCTCGAGTCCGGCGATCATACGCAGAGTTGTGGACTTTCCGCAGCCGGAAGGTCCTACGAAGATAATAAATTCTTTATCTTCTACTTCGAGATTGAAATCGTGAACGGCATGATATCCGTTCTCGTAGATCTTCTCAATGTGTTGTAATGATAAACTTGCCATTTTTTATTCTCCTTCAGTCTCCAGATTTTCAAATACTCCGTTATAAAGCATGGCACACAGATACCCCGGTAAAGACAGGCCGTAAAGCATGAAGAATGCCGGCGCAGCCTTGTGCAGATAAACCAGTATCAGCACCCATATGAACCATATTATTATCATTCCGGCTGTTTTCGGCAGATTGCCGATTGCCAGCCTGAGTGCGTTGGCGATAGTACCGCGAACTGTGTTTTCATACCTTGACTGGAGTGCAAACATGTATACGAATGTTACTGCCATAAATATCGCTATGATCGTTATTGTGATCATCATCAGTGTGGCAAGCCTTGATTCAGATCCGTGAAGTGCCCACATGTCTATAGCTGTAATGGCCCCAACTGCTATAAGCAGCAGTCCTTCCAGTATGCCCTGCTTGAAATTCGCCTTGAACGAAGTCCAGAACATCTTCGTGATATATGTCTCATCCTCCCTGACAAGATGGAGCAATACATGGTTCATGGCCGTTATTGCTCCGCCGGCTGTTATCAGAAGTACTGACGTGAATACCGTCAGTATGTTGACTATTGCCAGATCAACCAGGCGGGAGAGAAATCTCATTACCGGATTGTTAGAATCAAAGAATTTTTTCATTCGTACAGTTTGCTGTCAGTTCATGTCCTGCGGTAATTAACCCTTTACAGCTCCTGATGTAACTCCTGCTACGATGTACTTCTGCAGGAAGAGATACAGGATGAGGATAGGCAGCATTGCCAGCAGCAGTGCAGCCATTACGAGGCCGATATCAGTTGAGTAGGTCCCGTAGAATGCCTGTGTTGCGATTGGGATGGTATAGAGCGCCTTGTCTGTCAGCACTAAGCTTGGCAGGAGGTAGTCGTTCCAGAATGCCATCGCATCGATGATAGCAACTGTAGCAATTGTAGGCTTGAGCAGCGGGAATACGACCTTCCAGAAGGTCTGCCATCTTGAGCAGCCGTCGATCAGTGCTGCTTCCTCAAGCTCTAAAGGAATGTTAGTATGTATTGCTCCGTGGAACATGAACGTAGCCATGGAGACTGAGAATCCTGTGTGCATCAGTATCAGCGTTAGACGGTGATTGAGCACTCCGAAGATTCCTCCGTATACCGATACCAGAGGTACCATCAGTACCTGGAACGGAATTACCATGGAGGCAACCATCAGTGCGAATAATCCTGAACAGAATTTCCACTTTCCGTTACGTACGATAACGAATGATGCCATTGCTGAAACAAAAATGGTAAGAACTGTAGATATTATGGTGATTATCAGGGAGTTCTTGAACACGTTCCAGAAGTTCATCTTCGCCATAGCTTCCGGGAAGTTCTGCATCGTGAATCCGTGGGCGCCGATGAGTGCCAGAGGATCCGAAACGATATCCGCTTTTGTCTTGAAAACGTTAATGATTACCAGGATGAACGGCATGATGAAGAGGATGAACAGCAGGATCAGTATAATGATCATAATTGCATGATTTCTCTTTTTTGCTGCTGCAGCTTTTTCGTTCTGAGTCATTATGCTTCTACCTCCCCTCTCTTACCAATCATAACCTGAGTGATACCTACGGCAGCGCATACAATGAAGAGTATGAGCGCCTCGGCCTGGCCAAGGCCGTAATTCTTGTAAGTGAACGCCTGGTTATATACGTGCATGGCCGCCAGTACAGATGTGTTGAACGGCTCGCCCTTGGTCAATGACAGGTTGACATCGTATACTACGAAGCATCTTGTAATGCTCAGGAATATGCACTGTACGAAAGATGAACGCATCAGCGGAATTGTTACATTACGCATTGCCTGGGAAGGCGTGCATCCGTCTATCATAGCAGCTTCCTTGAGCGAATCGGATACGCTCATGAAGCCTGCAACATATATCAGCATCATATAGCCGGCGTACTGCCATACTGATACGAATATCAGGCAGAACATCGCGCCTCCTGTAGTCGATAACGGCGAGATCGCCATTCCGCCTGTGATAGCGCTGGCTATAGCAACATATGCTCTGTTGAAAACGAACTTCCATATATAACCAAGTACGATACCACCGATCAGGTTAGGTACGAAGAAACCTGCGCGGAAGAAGTTCTGTCCCTTGACTCCGCTGGTTACAAGATACGCTAACGCAAAGGCAAGTATGTTGATGAACACGACAGCGAATATCGAGTAGATAGCTGTCCTGCCGAGAGCAACCCAGTACGCACCGTCTGAGAAGGCTGCTGCATAGTTAGCAAAGCCTACAAAAGGTTTGTGAGCCGATACTCCATCCCAGCTTGTAAATGTCAGATAGAGACCGTAAACAAACGGAACTACCACGACAGCAAAGAACAGGATAGTACCAGGCCCGGCAAACATCAGGATCTGTCTGAGCTTGTAGCTAAATGTATTCCTATTCATATTAAATCTCTCTTTACTTGATACCTAAAACTGTTGCAACACGCGCCGGTGCCACATGACATCGGCGCGTGTCATTCTCATTTCAGACATTTAAAATGTCAGGGAAAATCAGGTCCTGTAATTAAGCCTGAGCCTTCCAGTAGTTCTCGATAGCTGTTGCCAGCTCTTCACGTGTGCACTGACCTGCGAGATACTTCTGCATTTCAGCACCGATTACTGAATAGTGATCATCTGGGAATCCCGGATAGTTAGGGATGAGCATGTCTGCATCAGCGAAGCCCTTAACAGAAGCGCCAAGGTCGTCTGTGCATGTTACAGTGTTGCTTCCGAATGGGGAAACCATTCCGCATGTCTCGGAAACGAATTTCTGTGCAGTTTCAGATGATGCGAACCATGCGAGGAAGTCCTTAGCAGCCTGCTGTGTCTCAGCGCTTGTGCCTTCACTTGCGTCAACATAGAAATACTTGGAACCGCCGCCTACCAGCTTGCCTGTGTAATCGTCCTGTACATTCTGAGGAACCGGCATCATTCCAGCGCCACCAGTGTAGTCGAAGTCCTTCATCATAGCGAAGTCCCAGTTACCGCCGAACATGAATGCGATCTTTCCTTCAGCAAGAGCCTGCTCGGAGAGTTCTCTCTCTGCAGATCCTTCCTGACCCTTCCACATGTTGTACTCTTTGAGAACATCGAATGTATCCATGAGAGCATTGAACTTAGCGTCTTCGATTACCTTTGCCTCGCCAGCCTTCAGGGAAGCAACATAACCGTCAACATCTTCTCTCTCTTCGATGAACTGAGCAAGATAGTGAGCACCAAGTGACCAGTCTTCCTTCATGATTGATGTTGGAGTCTCCATTCCGGCTTTTACCAGCTTGTCGCAGATTGCCTTGAAGTCGTCAAGAGTCTTGATCGATGCAGGATCAAACTTCTCGCCGAGAGCATTCTCGATTGCTGTAGCGTTGTAGATCACGCCTCTTGCCTCAACGCAGACAGGGTATCCGACAACCTTATCGTCTACTGTGACAGCATAATTTGTGTCTTTTACCCAATCCATGTCGCTCATGTCAGCGCCATACTCTTTAGCAAGGGAGTAGAGGTCCTTTTCGTCAACCATGTTGACTGCATATGGATCCTTGGAAGCATACTTGGTTGAAAGATGTGCAGCTACTGTATCGCTTGAATAATAAACTTCTACAGGCACACCAGTCTCAGCCTCATATGCGTCGGCAAGCTCGCCTTCGAATACGTCCTGGATCTCCATCTTTGAGTTAAAGATCTTCAGAGCTCCAGCTGCGCCTTCGCTGCTGCCTTCATCTCCGCTGCTGCTGCCACCGCCGCATGCTGCCATAGCAAATACCATTGCAAATGAGAGCATTGCAACCAGCAGCTTCTTAACTGTGCTTTTCTTCATATTATTCCTCCTAAAAACTTATAAAATAACTTATGTCCGACACCACAGGTTAGATGGTTTAACCGTAAGCGGTTCTCATGTAGCCAACACAGGAACCGGTGTTATGCGGCGCCGGGATATCGGAGAAGCAGCTGCTTTTCTCCGATACGGCCCCGGTCTCATCGTTCCGGTCGAATCGGTATTGAAATAACGCTTCTGTTCTGAGCAGGGCATCCGTTATGATGTCGACTTTCAACGGATGAACCGTTGGACTCAGAACTTAAAGCAAATCCCAATCAGATAAACCGTGTGTGATACTTCGTTACTCACACTTATGAAAAAAAGGCAGGATATGCAATTTTATGAACGGAACTATATTACCTGATTATTATTGCAGATAATTTAATCCCAATTTGAGTTTCTCCTGTCCTGCTGCGCTGATATTACGTTATTACCATATGTAATTAGTATTACATATTAACGGAAAAAATATACCAATTTTTACGCCTCTATGTCAATAAATACACTGATTTGCTTAATTTAAATACATTTTTAACACAGGCATTTTGCGGCTGCACACTCATAGGGCAGATATCGTCCATCTGCAGTCTTCCTTCCCAGATTGGAAAGAGCCGGCTTTTCGCATCCAAACGGAAGGTCTATGACCTGTTCTTTTTCAAAGTTGCATACTACGACCCACTTTTCACCGCCTGCCGCTCTCGTATATATAAAGAAGTCATCTTCCTGTGATGAAAGCACTTCAAAATCATCCTCCAGGAAAGCATTACTGCCTGCACGCAGCCTCAGCAGTTCCTGATAAAACCTGCGCACGGATCTTTCGGAGTTCAGATCATTCTCTACATTTACTTCTTTGGCTCTGGAGTGATTTATGAGCCACGGTTCACAGTCACCTTCTGTAAACCCGCTGTTTTTGCTACCGTCCCACGCCATAGGATGGCGTCCGTTGTCGCGGCTTCCGAAGTTTATCTTCTCCAGGGTCTCTTCTTCACTGAGCGTTTCACGGTATTTACGGTACGCTCCGAGGCTCTCCACATCATCGAAGTCATCTATGCTGTCATAGTGAGCTGCCGGCATGCCGATCTCCTGCCCTTGGTATATAAATGGCACTCCCTTCAGCAGGTAGACCATTGCCGCAATGTCTGTCGCGGATTCATATCTGAGATCACGGTCATTGCCTATGCGTGATATCATCTGTGGCTGATCATGATTCTCTATGAACAGGCTGTACAGCAGATCTCTTTTCGCAGTCTCGTTCTGCCAGTAAACCAGGCAGTCTCTCAGTGCCCTCATTCCGCCTTCTTCCGGTGTGAATTTATCCGTGCGTCCGCATTCCATATGCTCAAAAATGAAAAGAGTTGAAAGCTCATCGCGGCCTGACGCGCAGTGAAGAACTATATCGTCTATGTCGTTTGTGCTCCCTTCGCCTACCGTGAAAAGATGCGCGGTTTTTTCACGGCCGAAAAGAGCCCGTATGTATTCATGAATACGGGGGCCCAGTCTGTCCTGACCGTTCGGAAGATCCTTTGATATGCAGTCGATGACATCGATGCGGAATCCGTCGCAGCCCTTGTCGACCCAGAAGTCGACTACATCCTGCATCGCTTTTACAACTGCAGGATTCTCCCAGTTGAGGTCAGCCTGACCCACGGCAAATGTGTGCAGGTAATACTGCCCGCGCATCTCATCATACTGCCAGGCGCTTCCCCCGAAAGAGGATTCCCAGTCGTTTGGGGGCACATCAAACCAGTAATAGTAGTCGCTGTACGGGTTATCCTTTCCTTTTCGTGATTCCTGAAACCATTTATGATCAGTCGACGTGTGGTTAGGCACAAGATCGAGTATGAGCTTCATACCGCGGGAATGAAGCCCTTCTATCAGCTGATCCATGTCTTCCATGGTTCCGAATTCGTCCATGATGTCGCAATAGTCCGCTACATCGTAGCCGTTGTCTTCATTCGGGCTCTTGAAGCACGGGCATAGCCATACCGCATTTGCTCCGAGCTCCTTTATGTAGTCGAGCTTGCTGATAACTCCCTGAAGATCGCCTATACCATCACCATTGCTGTCCATAAAACTGCGCGGATAGATCTGGTATATGACCCATTTTGTAAACTCTTTATATTTCTCGCTAAGCATGTCAGCGTTCTCCTTTAACGGTTCAGTACTGTTTTAAGTCCTCTGTCGATGTATTCGTTCCAGAACTGCCAGGTATGTCTGCCCGGTCCCTCTTCATAGAAGAAGTCAGCTTTTTCCTTTTTAAGGAAGTCGCGGAATGTGCGGTTGCTTTCGAGCAGATTGTCATCGACACCAATGGCAAGGTAAATGAACGGCGCTTCCTTGCCCGCCTTCTTTACTTTTTTGTAAAGGACTTCAGGATTCATATCGGATTCGATAAGCTTTGAAGGATCCCCGAACAGTTCCTCCCTGAACTCGCGAGGCAGTACGCTTCCGACCTCCGAGTCCGGCTTCTTAGCGACGTCTCTTACAACAAGAGCTGACGAGAGAGCTATGCAGGCGCTGAATCTGTCGGGATATGTGAGTGCCGTGTGCAGGGAGCCGTAGCCGCCCATCGAGAGGCCGCCGATCATTGTGTTCTCCCTCTTCATCTTTATCCCGAATGTCTTCTGGATGTATTCAGGCAGCTCTTCCGCGATGAACTCGCAGTGGTTCCTGCCCTGATAGCCTTTGTCGAGATAGAAGGAATTGCCGGTGGTCGGCATGAATATGTTCACGTTGTACTGTATGGCCATCAGCTGTGCAACGCCGCCGTAAAGCCAGTCGGTATCAGTGCCTGTAAGCCCATGCAGCAGTATAAGATTCATTGGCTCTCTGTCATAATACTTAAGATCAAAAACCTCTTCCATCGCTACATCGTTAGGCAGCACGAAGCTGAAGTTTGTGTGCTGCATTATAGATTCCGCGTGGAATTCCATTCTTCCGCTTGCCATGTTCTCTTTGTCCTCCTTTATTCTTTATCTGTCACGGACAGCAAGGCAGTCGATAAATCTTCCGAATGCCGCTCTTCCGTTTTCCGTTCTCTTGAACACTCCCGCGTCCTCGAGCACCGCCGCGAACACCTTTCCTACCTCCTGCTGCAGTATCTCTCCCGCATTCTCCGCATTCAGCTCAGGGTGTTCCGCCGTGATCCCGGCAGCCCATTCAGCGTGGGGAGCTGTCGCAGGATCCTCCGTAAGGTCTCTTCCTTCAAGAAGTCCTTTCTCAACTGCCGCAAGTTCATCCCTGAGTCTTGCAGGCAGCACAGCCAGTCCCATCACCTCTATGAGCCCGATGTTCTCCTTCTTTATATGATGTTTTTCCGCATGAGGATGAAATACTCCAAGCGGATTGTCGTCTGTTGTAATGTTATTGCGCAGCACGAGGTCGAGCTCATACTCCATGCCCCTCCTTCGCGCGATAGGTGTTATCGTCGAATGCTTTTCTCCTTCTGTCTCATGGAATATGAACGCGTCAGGGTCATCATAGCAGCGCCATTTATTGAGTATCAGCTCTGCCAGATCGATGACTCTCTCCCTGTCGCTTCCTTTCAGGCGGATCACGGACATAGGCCATTTCACAATACCCGCTTCAACATCTTCAAATCCCGGCACCGTGAACGCTCTCTCGATCCCGGCTCTTGCCATGGCAAATTCGTAGTTGCCTCCCTGATAATGATCATGGCTGAGAACACTTCCGCCTACTATAGGAAGATCCGCGTTCGATCCCACGAAATAGTGCGGGAACACAGTCACGAAGTCCAGAAGGTTGGTAAACGCCTGCCTGTCTATGTGCATCGGTATGTGCTTCCTGTTGAATACGATGCAGTGCTCATTGTAATAAACGTATGGGCTGTACTGCATGAAGAAGTCCTGCCCGCCGAGTTCCACCGGAATTATGCGGTGATTCTGCCTTGCAGGATGATCGAGCCTGCCTGCATAGCCTTCATTCTCGGCGCAGAGCAGGCACTTCGGATATCCGGAAGCCTTTGCTCTGCCCGCGGCGGCTATTGCCTTAGGGTCTTTCTCAGGCTTGGACAGGTTTATCGTAATATCCAGAGTTCCGTACTCTGTGTCAACAGTCCATTTGCGGTCCTTCGCGATACGGTCTCTTCTGATGTAATTGGTATCACCCGAAAACTCATAATACCAATCGGTCGCCTCTTCAGGAGATCCCTCATATCTTCTGTAAAATTCCTTTGTGACCTCTGACGGTCTCGGTATCAGGAGCCCCATAAGCGCAGTATCAAAGAGATCACGGTATGTTGCCGAGTCGCCTTCAATGACACCGTGTTCATAAGCATAGTCGCAAAGGCCGTCGAGTATTTCCTGGATCTGAGGAAGCTCTCCCTCTACAGCAGTCAAACCATCGAAGCCGTCCATACGCAGGGCTTCCATTATCCTGTTGGATGCCCATATGCGGTCAGACTCTTCAAGCCATCCTTTTCTGACGGCATATTCAATAAGCTGTGATATCAGCAGTTCCATTCCTGTTCTCCTGTTTTGTTCAGTATGCTTCAAGCCCTTGTCAGTCTATGAGAGTGCATCCCCCGACCGGGCGTATATATGTGACCCTGCAGGCGCCTTCACCAAGCACGGAGTCCATTCCTTTTCTGAATTCCTCAACAAGGTCAAACGGTACATATGCCTGTATGGTTCCTGCAAATCCGCCGCCGTGCACTCTGCGGGCGCCGCGTCCCGCGAGATAATAGCCTGCCATGGCAAGTGAGAGGGCTACCGGCTGATCTGCCGGATCTCTGTATGTTGCCACATTCTGTAGGTACATATACGAAGAATGTCCTGAGCTGCTCACCAGTTTAAGGAACTTATCGAAGTCGCGTTTTTCCAGTGCTTCGACCTGCTGCTCTACGCGGTGGCAGTCTGTAAAGTAGTGTATGGCGCGCATCACGGCACGGTCTCCAAGCTGCTTTCTGAGGCTTGCGATGGAGTTGTAGAATTCCTCCTCATCCACCTCGCAGAGGACCTCTTTGCCAAAGGCTTTCGCCACCGACTTCATCTCCGCAGGAACTGCCGCATAATCGCCGGTAAGGTCAGCATGATCCGCCCCCGTATCTATTATGCAAAGCGCATATCCTGCAGATGCGAAATCAAAATCCACCGCGTGGTACTGCGGGTTCTCTTTGTCCTGGAAATCTATGGCCACGATTCCGCCGAGGGCGCAGCCCATCTGATCGAGCAGCCCTGACGGCTTGCCAAAGTATACGTTCTCGGCATACTGTCCTATCTTGGCGATCTCTGCAAGGGGTATCCTGTTGGCGCAGAAAAGTCCGTTGACCGTCACGCCGATGAGGACCTCGAAGCAGGCCGACGATGAGAGTCCCGATCCGCCCGGAACATCAGATGTGACGTAAGCATCAAATCCATTGATTTTATAGCCTCTTGCCGCTATGGCAGCCAGTGTGCCGCGGATTATGGCCTTTGTTGTATTTTCCTCTTCCTTTACAGGCTCAAGGCTGCTTATATCCACTGTCGTCAGGCCGTAGCCCTCGGAATAGATACGCACGACGCTACTTCCGTTAGGCGCAGCGCAGGCTATTGCATCGAGATCCACGGATCCAGTGAGGACCTTGCCTCTCTGGTGATCCGTATGATTGCCTCCGATCTCAGTGCGTCCCGGCGCGCTGTATACAGATACTTCAGTATCCGGAGCGGCATCGAATTCTTTCATGAATCCGTCAAGCACCCGGACTATCCTGTCTCTGTATGGACCGAGCATATCAACGGGGCGGCAGTATAGACTTTTGAGTGTCATGTCATAGCTGCCCGCAGCAAGTGATGTTTTGATTGAAGTGATAGATCGCATTTTGCATGCTCCTTTACTTTTAATATTTAAGGTTCGCAGGCGCCGCATGGCGTATATCCCTGCGATGTCAGTTCTGTACGCGTTGCAGTGACTGTTTTTTTGTTGTGTTCCGACATCTCTTTGACACCATCGCATGACGGGTAATGGAACACCCCTGAGCGTGTATTGATTACATAGGTTCTTGCATCCTGAGCAGCCTGCTCCGCTGTCGTCACGATGCCTGTTTTGTAGTCGATCTCAGCGCCCGGTGTCACGTTGAAGCAGTAGACATTGAAAGAAACACCTTCGCCCTTGTCCTCAACCGACCAGGCTGTCATCTGAACGCCTCTTGCGACAAGCTCATCTCCTGCAAACCACGGTCTCACATAGTAAAGTACGTGGTTGCCTGTGTTCCATATATAATGCTCCACTTCTTCTTCGAGCGGCCTCATGCCATCGTAGTTGAGGTAGTGCGTGCCGGTGATCAGATTAGACGGATTGGCGTTCTCTGCCGAAAGTGCCCACGCTATGAGGTGGCAGCGCTCCCAGTTCTGAGCCTTTGCCCAGCCCGAAGGATGCACGGATGAGATGTCTCCGCGCTCCTGTCCGTTCTGAGGCATGGTCTCCTCTCCAAGGAGCCCGTAAGCGCCGGTGCACCTGCCCAGATTATCAAGGCTTCCGTAGTATTCATAAGGAGTCAGCTTATTGGAATCAACAGTCCCAAGGAGGTTCCCCTTTGTTTTCCAGTCATCGCCGTCCTTTACGAGGCCTGCGCGTTCATAGACCTCATCAGGGAACACCGGGATCCCGTTGCTCACCTTAACATAATGCTGTCCGTTGTACTCAGGGAGAGATGACGGATCGATGTCCGATGCGATGTCCCATTCAGCAGTCTTTCCGCCATCGTTTTCACTAACGGAGTTTTCATTTCCGTTTTCATCGCTGTTCCCCTGATCGATGGCCTCGTATCCGAGCTTCTGCATGAGGGAATCTCTTGCGCTTTTAATGAATGGAACATCCGACACAGCAAAAAGGACCGCTGTCATGAGCAGCACCAGAATGATTGCTGATATCAGCCGCTTACGGCCACTATTTGAATTTGTTCCCATCTTACCTGTTTATAGTCAACTGCTTTTGCTGAATCAGCTGCTTGATCAGCAGGCTTAAAAAGAAAAAGTTACATATACGATAAAAATGGTCGAAATATGTAACTTTCTCTAAAAAACTCCTTTTTTCAGGGGTCAGCGAGCACGCAAAGTCCTGCATGCAGAGCTATATGCGTTCACTCGTATATTCCTGTTATTTATTTCTCAGTTGAACGGCTGGCAGCGATGTCCTCGCCTGTCCATCATGCGTTAGCAGCGATGCCAAG
>JAFVPI010000117.1 GCA_017505405.1 Mogibacterium sp. | reverse complement strand
TCTGAAAAGGTACGGCATGGATCCGAAGCAGATGGCGGAGTTCCTGATGAGGGAGGTCTATGAGAGGATCGGCGTCAGGGCGACGGCAGGAGTCGGTCCTAACCTGTATCTGGCCAAGATAGCCATGGACATAATCGCCAAGCACGCGGAGGATTTCGTAGGAGTGCTCGACGAGGATGCATACAAGCTGCAGCTCTGGGATCACAGGCCTCTCACCGACTTCTGGATGATAGGCCGGCAGACGGCTAAGAAATTCGAGCGCATAGGCATCACTACCATGGGCGGCATAGCCGAGCTCGCTGCGCGCGATGAGGATCTGCTCTACAAAATGTTCGGCATAAACGCCGAGCTCATGATCGATCACGCTTACGGCATCGAAACGACTGAGATGTCAGACATCAAGGGCTATAAAACCAAGAGCAATTCGCTCTCGCACGGGCAGGTGCTGATGCGCGATTACACGAATGAAGAGGGCCGCCTTATCATAAAAGAGATGACGGAGCAGCTCTGCCACGAGATGACTGAGAAGGGCAAGGTGACGCCTAACGTGTCGATCGCAGTCGGATACAGCAACGCCATGCGCGTCCCGATGACTCACGGTTCGGTTTCGTTCGGATACATGACGGACGCTGCTTCTGTCATAATGCCGGCGGTCGCAGACCTTTACGATAACATAACCAATCATGAGTATCCGGTCAGAAGGATATTCGTGAACTTCAATGACATAAAGCCGCGTGAAGCCGACAGGCAGATGACACTGTTCGATCTTGCGGATGCTGAGGCTGTTGAAGAGGGTAAAACAAAAGGGCAGATGAGAAGGGACGGCATGGCCGATCCGGTAACCGAGACAAGTGCCCGGCTCAAGCGCGATGCCGCTCTGCAGGAAGCTGTCAATTCCATAAGGAAAAAGTACGGAAAGGACTCGATGTTCAGAGGAATGGATCTCGAGGAGGCCGCGACCACGAGGGAGAGAAATCATCAGATAGGCGGGCACAAAGAATGATGAGAAGTGTGTGAAGATGATGAAAGAGAACGATAAAAAAGGTATAATAAAAAACGGTGGGCCCTGGGAGCGGCCGGTATCAGCAAGGCCTAAAATGCCGCGTTCGCAGAGGGCTAAGCAATTTGCTCCCTTTGACGCGCTGAGCGGTCTGTCCGAAAGGCTCAGACAGGCCGAGGAAGAACACGAGAGGGAGTTTCAACGCAAATGATAAAAGGAGTACACAACTACTCTGAAATAGGCAGGCTCAACAAGGTGCTGCTTCACCGCATAGGCCCCGAAGTCGACGGGCTTGTTCCGGACAATTTCGCGAGGCTTCTGTTTGATGACATTCCTTACCTCAAAGTAGCACAGCAGGAGCACGACTGTTTTGCCGATATACTGAGAAAGAACGGCGTTGAGGTCATATATTACGTTGATGAAGTAGCCAGAGCCCTTGATAGGCCCGAAATAAAGGACCGCTTTATCAGGGAGATGCTCGATCAGACCCGCTTTTCATCGCGCGGAGTGAGGGAAGCCGTATACGCATACCTTATAGCGATGGACCCGCATCAGCTGGTCGGAAAGGTGATCGCCGGAATAAGAAAGACCGAGCTCACAGATTACAGGCCGAGGACTCTCGCCGAGAAGATAGATGAGGCATATCCGTTCTACATGGATCCTATGCCCAACATGTACTTTACCCGTGATCAGGGAGCCTGCGTCGGCAACGGCATCTCCATACATCATATGAGTACGGTCACGAGAAGGAGGGAGAGCCTGCTTCTCAGATACATGTATGAATTCAACAGCGACTTTGCACCTGCCGGAACCGAGAAATGGTACGATTATGACGATCCGTACAGCCTTGAAGGCGGAGACATACTGGTCCTCAGCAAAGACATCGCAGCAGTCGGCCTTTCCGAGAGAACGACAGCTGCCGGTATCGAGACATTTGCAAGCAGGCTGCTGAACGGCTCGGATTTCAGGAAGGTGCTGGTATTCAACATCCCGAAGAAGAGGGCGTTCATGCACCTTGATACGGTATTCACCATGGTGGATCACGATAAATTCTCGATCCACCCGGAGATAGAAGGTCCGCTGCAGCTTTACGAGCTCAGTCTCGGAGCGGG
This sequence comes from Mogibacterium sp., assembly GCA_017505405.1. Classification (GTDB taxonomy): domain Bacteria; phylum Bacillota; class Clostridia; order Peptostreptococcales; family Anaerovoracaceae; genus Crickella. The sequence goes on along the minus strand of JAFVPI010000117.1, from coordinate 55,730 downwards.
CGGAGAGATACATCTTAATTCAATGACCGAGGATCTCGCCACGATACTGGCAAAGGAGCTCGGACTTCCGGCCGTAAAACTCATACGCTGCGGAGGCGATGACGCCATGGCTGCTCAGAGAGAGCAGTGGAACGACGGATCCAACACCCTGTGCATAGCACCGGGAAAGGTCATCACATATGAAAGAAATTACGTTACCAACGACCTGCTCGACAGAAACGGCGTTGAGGTGCTGACGATGCCAAGCTCGGAGCTCTCGAGAGGCAGAGGCGGTCCCCGCTGCATGTCATGTCCGGTCAACAGAAGCGATTTATAGGAGGGCATAGATGGCAGTAAATCTTAAAGGAAGAAGTTTTCTGACGCTGATGGACTTCACCCCTGCGGAGATCAGGTATCTGCTCGATCTTGCGCACGATCTTAAAGCAAAAAAGCGTCTGGGCATAAAAGGAAATTCACTTGAAGGCAAGAATATAGTCCTGCTTTTTGAGAAGACATCTACAAGAACGAGATGCTCGTTTGAAGTCGCCGCCATGGATGAGGGAGCCGGAGTGACATTCCTTGACAGCAAGAGCTCCCAGATGGGAAAGAAGGAAAGCATAGCGGATACCGCAAAGGTGCTCGGACGCATCTTCGACGGCATTGAATACAGAGGCTATGAACAGTCAGTTGTTGAAGAGCTCGCCGCCGAATCCGGAGTCCCGGTATGGAACGGCCTCACCGACATCGACCATCCTACGCAGATACTTGCAGACCTTCTCACGATAGAGGAGCACGTGGCAAAGCCGCTCAACAAGGTGAAGGTAGTGTTTGTGGGCGATGTCAGAAACAACATGTCATACGCATGGATGTATGGCTGCGCCAAGATGGGCATGGATTTCGTAGCTTACGGACCGGATGAACTCTGCGACGGAGTCGACCCGGATGTTCTTGCGCGTGCCAGGGCTGTGGCTGCTGAGACCGGAGCATCCATCACGGTCACCAGCGATGACGCTTCGCTGAAAGGCGCCGATGTTATCTATACAGACATCTGGGCCTCCATGGGAGAAGAGGAGCAGATCCCTGAAAGAGTCAGACTGCTGACTCCTTTCAAGGTAACGGAAGAGCTCGTGGCAAAAACAGAGAACCCTGAGTATATATTCATGCACTGCCTGCCTTCGTTCCACGATTTTGAGACGACTATGTCTGCAGAGCAGATGAAGCTTGGATATGATATCAGAGAAGTCACGGATGAAGTCTTCTCCGGCAAAAACTCCGTGGTATTCGACGAAGCCGAGAACAGGCTCCACACGATAAAAGCGGTCGTCGTCGCGACTCTCGCATAAAACATATAATTTACGATCAAGGGGTAGCAGAAACCATGAAGTTTAGAATTCCTGAATACAAGGCGCCTGACTTCACTGTACCGGAGCTTGCGAATGCTCCTGACTGCAGCTTTAAGGCCGCGGACAGAGACGGTGTTGCTCCGGAGTACTTCCACAGCACATCGATGTTTCCTGAGTATTTCAAGGTGAACGGAGAGTGGAGGCTTGCCGAAGAGAGCAGAATGGACTCAAGCGTAGTGCTGAGACCTGACGGCAGGCTCGATGTGGTAGAGAACCGCAATCTCCGTAAGGGAGATATGGTGGCGCTCGGAAGAAGTGAAGACGGACGCGAGGGCATTTACATACATACCAAAGGTTTTGAGGACGAAGAGACAGAGCTGGATGATCAGTTCGTTTTCCGCCAGGGCAGGAGCCGGGAGACGTCATACGCGCGCGATTATGACAGGCTCTTTGAACTGCTGAATTACGAAAGGGAGAATGGCTATATCGTATGGGTCATGGGTCCGGCATTCGCTTTCGATCACGATGCGAGAGCATGCATGCAGTCGCTGGTAGAGAACGGCTATGTGGATGCGCTGCTTGCCGGCAATGCGCTTGCCACCCACGATCTTGAGGGAGCCCTGCTCAACACAGCTCTCGGTCAGGACATCTATACTCAGAAGTCCAAGCCGAACGGCCACTATAATCACCTTGATGTAGACAACAAGGTTCGCAGAAGCGGCTCCATTCCTCAGTTCATAGAGGACTACGGCATAGATAACGGCATCATTTACAGCTGTGTAAAGAACGAAGTGCCTATAGTACTGACCGGTTCCATCAGGGATGACGGACCTATACCGGAAGTCATCGCTGACGTGTATGAGGGCCAGAACGTCATGAGGCAGACGGTGAAGAAGGCAACCACTGTCATCTGCCTGGCAACGATGCTCCATACCATCGCGACCGGAAACATGACTCCGTCATTCAGAGTGCTCGAAGACGGCACGGTCAGACCTGTGTTCCTTTACACGGTCGACGCTGATGAGTTCGTCGTAAACAAGCTGCTCGACAGGGGGAGCCTTGCAGCGACTACCATAGTAACAAATGTACAGGATTTCATCACGATCGTAGCCAACGGCCTCGGTCTTGAGTGGAAGAGATATTCATAAGTGACAGAAAGGGGATCACATGGGAGAAATAAAGCATCTTATCAACATCACTGATCTGAGCGTAGAAGACATCACTCATCTGATGGAGACAGCAGATGATATCATCGCTCATCCTGAAGCATACTGGGACAGCTGCGCGCACAAGAAGCTTGCCACTCTGTTCTTTGAGCCGAGTACCAGAACGAGACTCTCATTCACCGCAGCCATGATGGAGCTTGGCGGCAACGTTCTCGGATTCGACCAGGCGCAGTCGAGCTCCTCGGCAAAGGGCGAAACCGTGTCGGATACCATCGTGATGGCAGGCTGCTATGCCGATATCATCGCGATGAGGCATCCTAAGGAAGGCGCGCCGGTAGTAGGCGCTGTCAAATCTTCGGTCCCTATCATCAACGCGGGAGACGGCGGACACTTCCATCCTACACAGACCCTGACCGACCTCCTGACTATACACCGTAAGAAAGGCGAGATCGGCAACTTCACAGTAGGACTGTGCGGAGACCTCAAGTACGGAAGAACGGTCCACTCCCTGATCGATGCGCTGCTCAGATATGAGGGCGTCAAATACATAATGATCGCCCCTGAGGAGCTGAGGATCCCGGGATACATAAGAGACAGGCTCAATGAAGCAGGCGTCGAGTGGCGCGAGGTGGAGAGCCTCGAGGATGCGATCCCTGAGCTCGACATACTGTACATGACAAGGATACAGCAGGAGAGATTCCCGAGCTGGGAAGAGTATGAGAAACTCAAGGACAGCTTCATACTCACAAGGGCGATGCTGAAGCCGGCAAAGGAAGACATGATAGTGCTCCATCCGCTGCCGCGCGTAAACGAGATAGACGTGGATGTGGATGAAGACCCGAGGGCATGCTATTTCTATCAGGCGCTGATGGGCAAGTACATCCGCATGGCGCTCATACTGTACCTGCTGGGCATCAAATAGAGAGGAGGAACACATGAACATAGACGGAATCAACACGGGATATGTACTCGACCATATCAAGGCCGGCAAGGGCTTTGAGCTTTACCACCTCCTCGGCCTCGACAAGGCGGACTGCACGGTGGCTATAATCCAGAGGGCATCCAGCGAGAAGTACGGAGCCAAGGATATCATCAAGATCGACGCAGACATTCCTATCGACTATGATCTTATCGGATACATCAGCTCGGATATCACGGTCAACATCGTAAAGGACCGCAAGCTGGTCAAAAAGTTCAAACCGGGTCCTCCGGCAGAACTCAGGAATGTGATACAGTGCCGCAATCCGAGATGCATAACCTCTGTAGAGAGGGGCATACCGCAGAGGTTCAGGCTCGTTGACAAAGATTCGAGAGATTACCGCTGCGTATACTGCGACACATTATATCGCGAGAATAAATAAACCAGTGGACTCCATGGCAGGACCGTGGAGTCCTTTCGATAATGATTACATAAGAAGTATGTTATGAATAAGAAAAGATTTCTGATGATCATGCTTGCTGCACTGATGGTATTTGTGCTTGCCATGACGGGCTGCGGCAAGCAGAGCGAAGGTGCAGAGCAGGCAGATGCGTCAGCTGAAACAGAGGCTGAGACATCAGATGAAACGGAAGAGGGGTCGGTGATCGACTATATGGTACTGGTCAATCAGAACAGTCCACTGCCTGACGGATGGGAAGATGCGTTGGAGCTTACAACTATTACCAATTCCGTTGGCGATGAGGTGCAGACGGAGAGCACGGCATACAAGGCATACTGTGCGCTTAAGGAAGCGGTCGAAAAAGATCTCGAGGGATACGAAAAGGGAGAAGTCAGGCTCGAGCTGGATTCCGCGTACAGAAGCGTTGCAGCCCAGCAGAAGATAGTCGATGATTTCACGGAAAAGTACGGCGAAGACTACGTTAAGAAATACGTAGCTGTTCCGGGATATTCCGAGCATCACACAGGACTTGCGCTCGATCTTTACTTTACGATAGACGGCAAGGATGTCTATGAGAATGAGGACCTCGTTCAGTATCCGGATATCTGGGAGGCTATACATGCGAGGCTACCGGAATTCGGATTCATACTCCGCTTCCCTGAGGATGGCGAGGCTATTACAGGCTACGCGTATGAGCCTTGGCATATACGCTACCTGGACAGCCCTGAGATAGCGAAAGAGATCACAGACAAGGGTATCACACTTGAAGAGTATATAGAAAAATCTGAATAGCCGGAATGACCGGGATGAATAAAGTCAGGAGGGAGAGAATGGGTATAATTGCAGGATTCATGGTGCCGCATCCACCTATGATCGTACCTGACATAGGCAGGGGAAGCGAGACACAGGTGACAGACACCGCCGCAGCATATGAGCAGGTCGCGGACGAGATAGCCGCACTCGCGCCTGAAACCATCATAATAACCAGTCCGCATTCAATAATGTACGCGGACTACTTTCACATTTCGCCCGGCAGAAGCGCGGGCGGCAGCTTTGCAGGATTCCGGGCTCCGGGCGTAAAGTTTAATGAAGAATATGATACGGAATTGGTCAGGGAGATCTGCCGGCTGGCTGATAAAGAGGACTTCCCTGCAGGCACTCTGGGTGAGCGCGATAAGGAGCTCGATCACGGCACGATGGTGCCGCTCTGGTTCATAAGAAACAAGTATAAAGAAGGAAAGATCGTACGGATCGGCCTTTCGGGGCTTCCGCTCATAGATCATTACCGGCTCGGCATGATGATCAGCGAAGCCGCTGAGAACACAGGCCGCCGGGTCGTTATGGTCGCAAGCGGGGATCTCTCGCATAAACTGCAGGACTACGGACCTTATGGGTACACTCCGGAAGGTCCTGAATACGATGAGAGGATAATGGACGTGATGGGGCGCGCCGCCTTTGGCGAACTCCTCGATTTTGACAGCACTTTCTGCAATAAGGCTGCTGAGTGCGGGCACAGGTCGTTCGTCATAATGGGCGGCGCGTTTGACGGCACAGCCGTAAGGGCGGAAAGGCTGTGCCACCAGGATGTGACCGGTGTCGGCTACGGCATTTGCACCTTTTATCCTGAAGGCCCGGATGAAAGCAGGCGCTTCCTCGAGAAAAAGATGACTGACATAGAGGAGGAGCTGAAAACTAAGCGCGAGCAGTCCGACTCCTATGTAAGACTTGCACGTGAAGCAGTGGAAGCATATGTGCTCAGACGTGAAGTGCTCGATGTGCCGGCAGACCTGCCTGATGAAATGCTTACAGCGCAGGCTGGCGCGTTCGTATCGATACACGAGCACGGAGAGCTCAGGGGATGTATTGGCACCATCGCTCCGACGAGGAGCAGCGTGGCTGAGGAGATCATCGGCAACGCTATCAGTGCTTCGACCAGGGATCCGAGGTTCCCTGCAATAAAGCCGGATGAGCTCCCGTGGCTCGAGATAAACGTAGACGTTCTCGGCGAGCCCGAGGACATCGATTCTGAGGACGAACTCGATGTTAAAAGGTACGGGGTCATAGTAAGCTGCGGGCGCAGGAGAGGCCTTCTGCTCCCTGACCTCGACGGCATAGATACGCCGCAGCAGCAGGTGGAGATCGCCATGAAGAAGGGCGGCATCCACAGGTTTGAAAAATATCAGCTTCAGAGATTCGAAGTCATCAGACATTACTGACATGGCTGTTTGTAAAGTGTGTTTCAGACATTGTAATATTCCCGAAGGCGGGCTGGGATTCTGCGGAGCCCGCACCTGCACCGGCGGGGAGGTAACTGCCGCAAATTACGGCAGGGTCACTTCTCTTGCTCTCGACCCGATAGAAAAGAAGCCTCTCGCGAGGTTCCGTCCGGGCTCGATGATACTTTCGGCGGGAAGCTACGGCTGCAATCTCAGATGCCCGTTCTGCCAGAATTATCAGATCTCCTGGTCTGAAGAGGCATACAGATTTGCTGACAGAGCGGAATTCATCTCACCTGAAGAGCTTGCTGGCATAGCGTTCTCGTGCAGGGACAGGGGCAACATCGGGCTTGCATTCACATATAATGAGCCGCTGATCGGGTACGAGTACATACGCGATACAGCAAAACTCGTGCATGAGCAGGGCATGGTCAATGTGCTTGTGACTAACGGCACGGCTGATCTTCAGGTGCTCGATGAACTTGCTCCGTATATCGATGCAATGAACATAGACTTAAAGGGTTTCACCGATCACTATTACAATGAGGTGCTCGGAGGCGACCGCGCCATGACGATGTCGTTCATCAAAGAGGCTGTGAAGCATTGTCATGTGGAGCTGACAACGCTGATCGTTCCCGGGGAAAACGACAGTGAAGATGAGATGCGTGAAATGACGGAATGGATAGCCGGCCTCACGGATCCGGAGGGGAAACCGGCCGGCACAGAGATCCCTCTTCATATCTCCAGATTCTTCCCGAGATTCCACATGACTGACAGGGATGCTACTAATGTCCGGCTGATCTACAGGCTTGCGGATGTGGCCCGTGAAAGGCTGAAATACGTATACACGGGGAACTGCTAGAAAAATCTGTATTGGGGTAAGGACTTGAGAAAAATCACATCTAAGGATATCGGGGCAGCGCTCCGCACATCATCGCCTATCATAGTGACCTTTGTTGTACTGGGGATCGGATACGGCATACTGATGCAGAAACACGGGTATGGTCCCGTGTGGTCGCTGCTTTCGGGAATAATCATATTCAGCGGCACCGCGCAGTTCGTCAGCGTTACGATGCTTAGCAGCGGTTCTGTTCTGATGGCCGGCATCACTGCGCTCATGATCTCCGCAAGACATCTTTTCTTCAGCATCTCGATGATCGGAAGATACAGCGGCGAGGGCAGGCGAAAGGGCTATCTTTATTATGCTCTCTGCGATGAGACCTATGCCATGCTCAGCAAGGACGACGGTCCTGAAGGTGTCAACGTCAGCAATTACAGGCTTCTCGTGACCATTTTTGACCAGTGCGCCTGGGTGGCCGGCTCATTCCTGGGCGGGTGGATAGGTACGCTGCTCACATTCGACTCAACGGGCATCGACTTTGCGATGACCGCGCTGTTCACTACCGTGTTCATCCAGCAGTGGACAGACAATAAGAATCATCTGCCGGCCGTGCTGGGGGTCGGAGCAACGCTTGCGTGCCGCCTGATATTCGGCCGCGACATATTCCTGATCCCGGCGATGATCATAATAATAGGTGTGCTCACAGCCGCCCGCAGCAGAATAGAGCCTGACGGCGCTGATGGAAATACAGGGGACGGGAGCCCTGCGGGAGGTGAGAGCCATGACTGATACAAGTCACGCTATGACAGTGATCGCAGTGATGGGGCTTGCTGTTCTGGCTACAAGGATAGTCCCGGTGCTCATCTTCGGCAGAGGAGAAAAAGTGCCGGAGTTCGTACTCTACCTTGGGCGGGTGGTCCCGTACACAGCAATGGGACTGCTCATCGTATACTGCCTGAGAGACATGCCGGTGCTCGAAGCACCGCACGGCCTGCCCGAGCTTATAGCGCTGGCGGCAGTTACCGTCACATACTTATGGAAACGCAACACGATATTCAGCGTCGTGATCGGAACGGTGCTGTACATGTTCCTTGTGCAGTCTGTATTCTGATAAACTCAAACCCAACTGCTCTCTGAAAAGGATCAGCGAAACAAATTGAACGACCTGTTTACAGAAAACACGGATCATATTGAAAAATACATACTGGTCGCGGTGGCGTCGGGAAACGAAGAGGCTGCCTGGGACTCTCTTGACGAGCTCGCGGATCTTCTCGATACTGCCGGAGGAGAGACAGTGATGCAGGTGGTGCAGAATCTGGCTCATCCCGACAAGTCGACATACATCGGCAAGGGCAAGGCGGCTGAACTCCGCGAATCCCTCGAGATACACGATGCTGACGGCATCATCTGCGATGATGAGCTGACCGCTTCTCAGATGCGCAACCTGTCAGAACTGACCGGAGCAAAGGTCATAGACAGGACAACGCTCATACTTGACATATTTGCTGCTCACGCCCGCACAAGGGAGGGTAAGCTCCAGGTTGAGATAGCTCAGCAGAAATACAGATACGCAAGGCTGCGCGGCATGGGCGAGGCTCTTTCGAGACTTGGCGCCGGGATCGGTACCAGAGGACCTGGCGAGACGAAACTCGAGACTGACAGGCGTGTGATACAGAAGCGCATCAAGATACTGTCGGACGACATCGAGGATATGAAGAAGGCGCGCGATACGGCCAGGAAGAAGCGTTCTGCCAATGCAGTGCCTGCTGCTGCCATAGTCGGGTACACAAATGCCGGCAAGTCCACGCTGCTCAACAGGCTCACAGGTTCAGACGTGCTGTCAGAGGATAAGCTTTTTGCGACCCTCGATCCAACGACACGGGCGGCGCTCCTGCCTGACGGCCAGCAGCTGCTGTTCACCGATACCGTCGGATTCATAAACAAGCTGCCTCACAATCTGGTAGATGCGTTCCGCAGCACTTTGGAGGAAGCCGGCTATGCCGATATCATTGTGCATGTGATCGACGCTTCGGATCCGCAGGCTGAAATGCACAGAAGGGTGGTCTATGATACACTCATAGACCTCGGAATAACGGACAAGCCGGTCATTACGGTATGGAACAAGGCTGACTTAGTTGATGAAGGAGCGCTTTTCAGGGACTTCACAGCCGATGCATCGGTAAAGATCTCTGCGAAGACGGGCGCCGGGCTCGATGAGTTTTACAACGAACTCGCAAGGATGCTCAGGGAGAGCAGAGTCTACGTAGATACGGTGATCCCTTACAAAAATACCGCTGTTGTAGCGGAGGTAAGAAAGACAGGACAGCTTCTTTCCGAAGAATACGAGGAGGATGGAGTTCACATAAAAGCATATGTGCCGCGCGCACTGGCTGCCAGGCGTGACCTCACAGACTGACAATTATGTCAGAATCAGGAGAATTGCTTGGAATGGCATAACTCTATTCAATATTGATTTGCATTAATGAGAAAAGCTTTAAAAATCATTTTTATAATTATAATAGTTGCCGTGCTGCTCGTGCCTGGGGTCAGCGCTTATGTGACTCAGTCTGTTTCAGATGACATTGCAGGAGTCGATGCCGGCAGCGGAATAAGTGATGCCGAAGCAGAAGAGTGCAGAAGCATCGATCCGCAGTGCATACTCGTGCTGGGATGCGCGGTCTGGGCGGATAATGAGCCATCGCCGATGCTGAAGGACAGACTTGATACAGCTATCGCTCTTTATAAGGCAGGCATTGCGCCAAAGCTTCTGCTCAGCGGCGATAACAGCATCGTTGAGTACAGCGAGCCGGACTGCATGCTCAGATATACACTTGCGCAGGGCGTCCCGCCGGAAGATATTTTTCTGGATTATGCAGGATTCTCGACATACGAATCGGTTTACAGATCTCATGCCGTGTTCATGGCTGACCGCATGATAGTGGTGACGCAGAAGTATCACCTGTTCAGGGCGCTGAAGGCATGCGAGGCGCTCGGCATTGAGGCAAAAGGAGTGGCATCCGATCAGCAGAAATACGCGGGAAGGTTTTACAGGGAAGCGCGTGAGGTGCTGGCGCGGAACAAGGATCTTTTCAAAGGTATGGTAAAGGCGAAGCCTACATATCTCGGAGATGAGATCCCCGTATACGGCGACGGTACAGTAACGCATCTGAACTGACATGCATCGCAGCAATAGCACAGCCAAACTGACGGATGCCTTTAATAAATGTACGGAATTGTTTCGGGAGGCAGATTATGAGCAGGATAGTGAATGAAGCGAAAGTGAGGAACCCTCTTATAGTTGGAATCAGGGAGCAGCTCGAGCACAGGGCTCTGTGGATGTATCTGCTTTGTGACGAAGCTGAGAAGCATGGACTCAGGGCTGAGGAATTTGCTCCGGATGCTATAAAGCGATGCGGCCTGTACCAGGGAAAGAATCTGGTAGAGAAGGGCGGAAAGGGGCAGTCGCTCAAGGGCCTTAAGAAAGCGCTGTTCGGGTTCTTCGCGCAGAAGGTATTCGAAATGAAGATACTACGCTGCGATGATGATCATCTGGACATTGATTTCCATTATTGCCCGCTTGTAAAGGCGTGGCAGAAACAGGGCTGCAGTGATGAGCAGATCGCTGTCATGTGCGATCACGCGATGTGCGGCGACAGGGGCATCGGTGAGTGCTTTGGAGTTGAGCTCGATTTGCCGGGGACCATCGCGAAAGGTGATCCGACATGTCAGCTAAGGTATATCAGGAGAAAATAACCGCATGAACGAAGCTGAAGTAAGAGGCCGCAGGTTCCTCGAAAGCAAGGGGATGAGCGACCGTATAATAGATTTCAAAAATACAGATATCACTGCCGAAAGCACGGCTCTGGCTCTTGATGTTGATGTGGACAGGATATGCAAGGGCCTTGCTTTCAAGGGCAAGGGAGGCACTGCGATCGTTGTGATCGCATCCGGTAAGTCGCGGGTCAACAACGGGATGTTCCGGAATGTGTTCGGCTTCAGACCTACGATGCTGCCGGCAGAGCAGACAGAAGAGCTGGTAGGCCACATAGCAGGAACCATCAACCCTTTCTGCCTGAAGGACACGGCAAAGCTTTACCTCGATCTTTCCATAAGAAAGCATGCGGGCGAGACCGTCTTTCCGGGGATAGGCGGTGAGGACTCAGTCGTAGAACTGACTGTGGACGAACTCGAAAAACTGTCCGACCCGGTCTGCTGGGTAAAAGTGACAATATAGGACAAAACAAATACTGCCTGACGGTAAACTGTGATTTACAGCTTATCATCAGGCAGCTTTTTATCTTTTTATTACTTTAGGCGCAGTCATGATCGCTTTCTCCGCGCATACCAGCCTGCACAGGTGGCAGCCCACGCACTTGCTGCCTATCAGAAGCGGCCGGCGCGCTTCAAGGTCGAATCTTATGGCCTGGTGACCCCCGTCCATGCATGAAATATAGCATCTTCCGCAGCCGTTGCAGAGGTCGTAATCGAATACCGGTAACAATATCGTGTCTCTCTCGATACTGTGATGGTCGACTATGGTGCCGGCTGCGCCGCCGATAAGTTTATTCAACGAATAGATGCCCTTGCACTTCATGTATTCTCTGAGCCCTTCGATCAGGTCGTCGATGATCCTGTACCCGTACTGCATAACAGCAGTCGTCACCTGCACGCTGCCGGACCCGAGAAGTATGAATTCAAGCGCGTCGCGCCATGTCTCTATGCCGCCCATACCGCTGATGTGCATGTCACTCAGCTGGTCGCATCTGGAGAGATCAGAGATGAACCTCAGTGCGATCGGCTTTACTGCATTGCCCGAGTAGCCGCCGATGATGGATTTGCCGCTCACTGCAGGTTCTGCAACAAGAGTGTCGATATCGACACCCGTGATCGAATTGATCGTGTTGATGGCCGCGATACCGTCAGCTCCTCCGTTCTTTGCAGCAAGTGCCATCGGAACCATATCGGTAATGTTCGGCGTGAGCTTCGCAAGCACAGGAAGCGTTGTTCCTCTCTTGGTGGCTCTTGTGAACCGCTCGATCAGTTCAGCAGACTGGCCGATGGTGATCCCAAGATCATCCTCTTCCATGTTAGGGCAGGAGAAGTTGCACTCTATCACCGAAGCGCCGGCATTCTCGCATTTAGCTGCGAGGTCGGTCCACTCCTGCTCGTTCTGGCCCATGATGGATGCAATGATCACCTTTGTAGGGAATTCCTTCCGCAGTTTTTCGAAAATCTCCATATTCTCCTCGACGCTGTGGTCGGAGAGCTGCTCGATGTTCTTGAATCCGCAGAAAGAGTTGGAATGGTGCCTGATCGCCGAGAACCTCGGGGAGGTCTCATGCTGCGGGAAATTGCAGATGGTCTTGAAGGAAGCGCCTGCCCAGCCCGCTTCAAAAGCCCGTTTACACATATCGTATGAGCTTGCGACTACTGACGATGACAGAAGGAAGGGGTTCTCCAGCTTTATACCGCAGATATCCGTCGAGATGTCCACCTCCGGCAGGATGTTCCCGGGAAGGATCCCGCTGTCGTGCTTCAGTTTTAGCAGTATCTCCCGGATACCGACCGGAAGTCTGGTCGTGTTGAGCACACAGGCCTTTTCGCACGGCGCATTGCAGTATGTGCAGTCGCAGTCCAGCTTGCGCACCGCGCCGATGTAGTTTCTGAAGAACATTGATTTGAGTATGTTGGCTACGTCAGCGTGCTGCGGACACGCGCTTGTGCATGGCGGATCGACACATAGCATGCACTTGCTGACCTCGGATTTGTCGAAGGTCACTACATATTTTTCGCTGTTGTATTCCATGGTTTTTCCTCACTCAATGATGGAACGACAGATTGTTAACATGTTATTACACAATTCTACAATAACCGGGAGTATGTAATAAAGAAAAAACCTGTGATATACTCCATAGGTAAACGATCCGGAGCAGAGATTACTGGGACAAGAAAGAGACATGAAAAAGAATATATATGGAAAGAATGTATTTGTGACCGGAGCATCATCCGGCATAGGTAAAGCATGCGCCCTGATGTTCGCGAAGAACGGCTGCAATGTCACGGGGGTTTCGAGGAACACGGAAGAGAAGACCGAGCACTTTGCAGGAGGGGGAAAACTCACCCTCAGGAAGCTCGATGTTACTGATGAGAATGCAACCAGGGAATTCATCGAAAAGCTGCCGCAAGTGGATATCGCGGTCCTGTGCGCAGGCATGGGGGTCGCAGGACCGGCCGAAACAGCTCCGTCAGAACTGACAAGAAAGCAGATGGAGGTAAACTACTTCGGCACGCTCAACGCCGCACAGCCGTGCCTCTCGGGGATGCGTGCGCGCGGGAACGGTCTCCTGATAATCATAGGCTCGATCGCCGGAAGAGTATCGATCCCTATGCAGAGCCAGTATTCGGCAAGCAAGTATGCTCTCGAAGCATTTACGGATGCCGTGCGCATGGAGATGAAACAGTACGGCGTGAAGGCTTGCATTATTGAGCCCGGCGACACAAAGACCGGGTTCACAGCAGCAAGGGAGACACAGGAGATAAGCGGAAGCGCTGCCGGCTCCGGCTACGGAAATGTTCTGGAAAAGAGCGTTGCGAAGATGGCTTCCGATGAACAGAACGGCAGGTCGCCTGACAGCGTCGCAAAGGTGGCACTTGCTCTGGCGGCAAGAAAAAACCCGCCGGCAAGAGTGCCGGTAGGTCTTGATTACAAAGCGCTCATGATGCTGCTCCGCGTTATGCCCGACAGCTGCAAGGAGTTCATACTCAGCAAACTTTATCTGCCGAAGTGATCAGAACAGCTCTGATGCGCGGTCACATCGAGTGCTTCTTCTCCATTATTTTGTCGATGGCGTGGATCAGCGAATACCTGAAACCGGTCTCCTCGAGAGCGCTGATGCCCACGATGGTGGTGCCTCCCGGGGTGCAGATCGCATCCTTGAGCTCGCCCGGGTGCTTCCCGCTTTCCATCATGTATTTAGCAGTGCCGCTGATCATCTGCGGCACTATTTTATATGCCTGGGCTCTTGTCATGCCATTCTTTACAAGCCCGTCAGCCATCGCTTCGATGAACACATCAACGAAAGCAGGCGCGCATCCGGCGCCGGTGCCGCCGAGTGACAGAAGGTCTGAGCTGAAGTATTCGATCTTTGCGATCTGACCGAAGACACCCTCGAAAAGAGCCAGCTGTTCAGGCGTGAGCGAGTGCGTTGCTTCCGCGACTATTATGCCCTCGCCGATAGCGACCGGTGTGTTGGGGATAGTGCTTATGTGATTGAAGCCTTCGCCCAGATAGCTGACATAGCGCGCGTGATCAATGCCGGCTGCAATGGAGATCATGGGCTTGCCCCTCAGCGCATCAGCAGCGGCTTTCACCACTCCCTCCACCTGCTGAGGCAGGACCGCGATCACAACTATATCGCTTGCCGCTGCGACTTCTTCGGCATCCTCGCACGGATTGATACCGCGCTCCCCGCATTTTCTGCGCAGCCTGTCCATGTCTCTTGCGCAGGCGAAGACCGCCGAAGGATCCACCACTTTTTTCAGAAGCAGACCATCGCATATGGCGCCTGCCATGCTCCCGAATCCGATAAAACCGATCTTTGCATTCCTGATATCCATTGATTCTCCCGTCCTTTCCTTAAGTATCGATATTCTATCACGAAAGACACATCGTTTATATCCTTATCCGGGCTCTTCGCGTGCTATAATAGGAAGCGAAATGAAACAGCCCGGAGGTACAGTATGAGGTTCAGAAACTTCCTTATAGTCGTAAAAGACATAGAAAAGTCGAAGCAGTTCTATCACGATCTGTTCGGTTTTGAGGTGCTTGTGGACTTCGGAGGCAACATGATACTCACAGACGGACTGGTGCTTCAGGAAGAGAAGTACTGGAAGGAGTTCCTGCAGAGGGATGTGATCCCTGAGAACAACTCCAGCGAGCTCTACTTTGAGGAGAGCGACATAGAGGCTTTTACAGAGAAGCTGGAGCGGCTGTATCCGGATACGAAATTTGTCAACAGGCCGATGACGCACTCCTGGGGCCAGACGGTCGTCAGATTCTATGACCCTGACGGCAATCTGATCGAAGTCGGCACACCGGTGTAAAGGGAGAGCAGGCAATGGCTGACGGCAAATGGGTAATGACAGAGGAAGACTCAAAAAGAGTCGACCTTACATACAGCGGCACAGGACTGCAGAACCTGCGGGACCTGCCGAATTACGGGCAGCATAAGGCTGTAGATGACCGCGGCGGAAAGGCAGCTGCGAAGTGCTCCTTCTGCGGTTCGGATGATCTTCAGACAGGCTTCGGCGGGTTCGGCGAAGGCTTCGGATACAGATCCTTCAAATGCAGGGCCTGCGGCGGCACGACCGACTTCGTGTATAAGGACGAAACAGGAAAATACTTCAGATAGCAGATCAATGGCCATACACATAGTACTCGTAGAACCTGAAATACCGCCTAACACCGGCAACATCGCCAGAACGGCCGCTGCAACAGACAGCGTACTGCACCTGGTGAAACCTCTCGGCTTCAGCCTCGACGAAAAGAGCCTCAGACGCGCCGGACTCGACTACTGGCCGTATGTCAGACTCGAGGTCCACGAAAGTCTTGAGGAATTCCTTGAGAAGTATGACGGCCGCAGAATGTGGCTTTCGACTACTAAAGGCGACAAGCTGTACACAGAAGCGGATTTCAGTGATGAAGACATGATACTCTTCGGCCGCGAGACGGCAGGTCTGCCAAAAGATTTCATAGAAGCGCGCAGGGAATGGGCGATACGCATTCCGATGAGCAGCGACACGCGCCTCAGATCATTCAATCTGTCGAACGCCGCAAACATAGTGCTGTTTGAGGCGCTCAGGCAGCTGGGATTTCCGGGGCTTGAATAGGATAAAAGAAACGGGAGGAAAAGCCATGAAGATTTTTACCGCAGACTATTACAAAGACTGGGATTATAAGAAGCATGCAAGATTCTGCACAGGGCTTTATCTTGCGCTTTATGCTTTTGACATGACATTCTCATATTTCATAATAAAAAAGGTAGCTAAGAAGGTTTTATAATGAGCAGAGCGGACAGAGCAGAAGAATTATTCAGAAAAGGGTATAATTGCAGTCAGTCGGTATTCGCGTCTTTTGCGGATGTGCTTGGCATGACTGTTGAAGAGGCGGCAAGGATCGCCAGCCCGTTCGGCGCCGGATTCGGCAAACTGAGGGAGGTTTGCGGCGCTGTGAGCGGCATGACTCTCGCAGCCGGATATCTGAAGGGCTATGATGATCCTGCGGATTACGAAAGCAAAAAAGAGCTGTACAGGCTCATCCAGATGATGTGCGCGGAGTTTGAAGAGCGTAAGGGCACTATCATATGCAGAGAACTGCTCGGTCTTCAGAAAGGGGAGGACGCGGCAGAGCCATCGGTGCGCACTGAAGAGTACTATCAGAGCAGACCGTGCATCGGCGCGTGCAGGACTGCAGCTGAAATCGCCGAAAAACACCTTCTGTAACGGCTGAAGAGAATACGGGATAAACGGGTTTGGATAACAGAAGAGGATGATCGAATGGCAACAGAAGAACATACAAAGACATTGGAATATATAGACGGCTATACTGACGAAATAACGGATGAGCTGTCAGAAGAAGGCGGAACAGCGGAAGCAAAAGTGCCGGAGTCAGAGATCAAATACGATGTGGATCTTGAGAACAACATCGAATTTGAGGTCGAGACCGAGCCTGCTCCGAAGCCGGAGCCATACGAGGAGACCGTTACCGAGACTGTCACCGAAGAGGTCACATATGGTCCGGACTATAACAGGGGCTATGGTTACGACCGCGGATACGGCTACAACCGCGGGTATAACCGCGGCAGGACCGCCTACAGACGCTGCAACAAGCACATCTTCACATGGGTGTTCTCATTTGTGCTGGGCATGTACGGCGTTGACAGGTTTGCGCGCGGGCAGATAGGGCTTGGCCTGCTCAAGATGCTTACATTCGGAGGCTTCGGTTTCTGGTATATCGCTGATGTGGCCGTAGCAGTGCTGGAGTCGTACTTCGGACCTTACCGCAATCAGGAGGATCTGGAGTTTGACCAGTTAGGAAGATACACTTACTAGAAAGGGAACAGAGAAAATGCTGACACTTGAAAGAGCAAAAGAACTTAATGATGCAGTGGTGACCGAGGAGCATCTGAGGCTTCACGCGAAGAACGTAATGGCTGCCATGGGAGCAATGGCCGAGCATTTCGGCGAAGATAAAGAACACTGGATGGCAGTCGGATATCTGCACGACTACGACTATGAGCAATATCCTGAAGAGCATCTGCTTCATACGGAGCAGCCGCTGCTCGATGCGGGAGTAGACCCTGAGGATGTGCGCGCCATACTTGCACACGGCTATGGCCTGATCAACGACGTGGAGCCGCTCACAAATATGGAGAAGTCGCTGTATACCGTCGATGAGCTGACAGGCATAATCCAGGCATATGCCATTCTCAGAGGAGAGGGCATCATCGGAATGCAGACGAAGGGCTTCATGAAGCGGTTCAAGGACAAGAGATTCGCTGCAAAGTGCGACCGCGAGCTGATAAAAGACGGCTGCGCCCGTCTCGGGATGGAGCTCCGTGATGTTGCGGAGATATGCATCAGAGGCATGGAGGAGCACGCAGAAGAGCTCGGCCTGCTTGGAAAAGAAGAAGAATGATCACGGGGCCTGAGAATGGACGATAACAGGAAGGGCGCGCTGCTGATAATACTGGCAGGTACCTGCTGGGGCGTGATCAGCATTTTCATAAATTACCTTTCCTCTGCAGGCCTCGGCGAGATGCAGATATCGTTTTTGCGTCAGCTGTTTGCCGTGCTGGTATTCGGCCTGATCATTCTTATCCGCGACCGCTCAAAGTTCAGTATCCCGGTAAAAGACCTCGGCCTCCTCATGCTGGTCGGCTTTATCAACGGCGTGCTGTTCAACTTCCTGTATTTCTACACGATAGTTCACAGCCGGGCGTCCATTGCCGTGGTGCTGCTTTATACATCTCCGGTATTTGTCATAATACTTGCGAGGATATTCTTTAAAGAGAAGATAACAGGCAAGAAATTCACAGCGCTGGTACTGACTGTAGCAGGCTGTGTATTTGTGACCGGAGTGCTGGGAGAGGGATACACCCCTCCGGCGGCCGCGATACTGACCGGAGTGCTGACGGGACTTGCGTATGCACTCAACAATATCCTGACCAGCGCGGCCGTGAAGAGAAATGACCCGCTTACAGTAACACTGTATACGCTGCTTTTCAGCTTTCTGTTCCTGATACCGTTCAGCGGATGGAACAGCCTTACCTCACTGTGCAGGGCAAATCCCATGATACTCGCAGTTGCCTTCCTGATGTGCCTGGTGACAGCGGTGCTGGCGCAGTACTTTTTCTCGGTCGGGCTCAAACTTATCGAGAGCGGCAAGGCAGCCATTTATGGGGCGACAGAGCCGATAGTCGGTTCGCTGGTCGGCATAATCATATTCCATGAGGAATCGAATCTGATGAAGATCATAGGAATAGTAATGGTTATCGCTGCGATACTGCTGATCGGAAAGAGCGATACAGAGCAAGGGGGAGAAAACTAAATGAAATATCTTTACATACTTCTGATATTCATACCGGTGACCATATACGGAGCGATAGCGGGCTTCTCCGATCCGCTGCTCTTCGTGTTCAGTTCGCTTGCGATAATCCCGCTGGCGGGCGTGATGGGCAAGAGCACAGATGACATCGCCTGCTACTGCGGACAGAAGGTCGGCGGCCTCCTGAACGCTACTTTCGGAAACGCGACCGAGCTCATAATCGCTTTTGTCGCCATGAAAGAGGGAATGTTCGATGTCGTTAAGGCATCGCTTGCGGGCTCCGTGATCGGAAACATCCTTCTGGTACTCGGAATGTCGATGCTTCTGGGCGGTATAAAGCATAAGATACAGAAATTCAACATCCATTCGATAAATATAACATCAAGCATGCTACTGTTCTCGGTGCTGGGACTTGGCATACCTGCGATCTTCACGCACGCGCTGCCGGAGTCCAGCCTCACGACGGAGTACGAGGGCTTCAGCGTCGTTGTAGCGCTGCTGATGCTGCTGATATATGTGATGCAGTTCGTGTTCACGTTTGTGACGCACCGCACCCTTTATGAAGAATCAGTACCTGATGAAGAGGAGCATAAAGCGGCAAGTCTGCCGCGGGCGATCCTGCTGCTGCTCGCTTCGACTGCCTGCATCGCGGTGATCTCAGAGATCTTTGTAGGGACCGTAGAGCCTATGGCGGAGAGCGCAGGCCTTCACACAGCTTTCGTCGGGATAATACTGGTGCCAATAATAGGCAACGCCGCGGAGCATTCGTCCGCGATAATCATGGCAATGAAGGACAAGATGAACGCCGCGATCGAGATCGCACTGGGCTCGAGCCTGCAGATCATCCTGTTCGTAATACCGGTGCTGACTCTGCTCAGTCTGTTCTTCACACCTATGAGCATAGTTTTCACCCCGTTCGAGCTGGTCGCAGTCACAGGTTCTGTACTGATCGCGAACCGCGTGGCCTCGGACGGAGAGTCGAACTGGCTGGAGGGACTTCAGCTGGTGACCGTATATCTCATGATAGGCACAGCTTTCTTCTTTGTATAAGGTAATAAAATGAGCAGATATGACATAGTATTCATCGGAACAGCAATACTGGATTCCGTAATAAAGGGCTTTGACCCCGAGCCGGTTTCGGTGGCAGGATTCAGGGCTGAGAGCGGGTCCATAAACGCAGGAGGAGAAGGCGTCAACGGCTCGATAGCTTCTGCAAAGCTCGGCATGAGGAGCGCCCTGCTATGCTTCCTCGGAGAGGACCAGGCGGGTGACCTTATAGAGTCAGAACTGACGAAGCATGGAGTGGATACATCATGCATAGTCCGGACTGCGGAAAACCCTACTCCGGTAACAACGATCTTCGTGGCTGAGGACGGGAACCGCAAGTCCATAACAAACAACGCCCACAGCTACAACTTCCATCCGGAGAAGTATCCGGACGTGTTTACTGATGCCGAAGCAGTCGTTATAGGATCTCTGTTCAGGGCTCCTTTCAACGATCCTGACGTTATAAAGTCGGTCGTTTCGGAAGCTCATGCAAAAGGCATACCGGTATTTGCGGATACAAAGATACCTAACTTCAGAAAACTCACTCTTGATGACATAGCGGATTCACTTCCGATGATCGATTACATAACACCGAACGAAGATGAAGCCAGGTTCTTCACCGGGGAGACCGAGCCTGCTAAGATGGCTGAGGTCTTTCTGTCAAAGGGAGTAAAGAACGTGATAATCAAACTGGGCGCCAGAGGATGTCTGTTCAGGAACAGCACAAAATCGATATTTCTGCCTGCTCATAAGATCAGGGTAGTCGATGCGACCGGCGCAGGAGATAATTTCATGGCGGGCTTCGTATCCGAGCTGATACGCGGCAGCGATGTGCGGGACGCGCTGGTTTTTGCAAACGCGTGCGGAGCCATCTGCGCAACGGCAGTCGGTACGGGAACGGCACTCTGCGACAGGGAGCCGGTGCTGAGGATGCTCAGCAGTAACAATTGACAGGGACAGGGAAAATGCTTATAAAACAGGACTTTTATTTCAATTCATTAGGTGCAGACAGACCATTGCATATACGTATCCCGGATCACGGCGAGCCGCCGTTTCCGGTGTTCTACTTTTTTGACGGACACAATCTCTTCAGGGATGAGGACGCTACATTCGGCAAATCCTGGGGGCTCGATGAATACTGCAGCAAGTGGGACAAGCAGATGATCATCGTCGGCGTTGAGTGCGCTCACGGCCACAACGAGAGAATGTCGGAATACCTGCCGTACGGAGTCAATTACGGATGGCTGAAAGGCATAGAACCGCTGGGCGAAGCAACGATGCAGGGTATAATATACGAACTCAAACCGTACATAGACGCGACATTCCCGACCATTCCGTTCAGGGAATGCACAGCTATCGGCGGATCAAGCATGGGCGGTCTGATGTCCGCATATGCGGTGGTCAGATACAACAACTACATCTCCAAAGCAGCCTGCGTTTCACCGTCGATAGGGAGCGTAAGCGGCAAGTTCTGGCACGATATGAATAACACTTACATGAGTCCGGACACCCGTGTCTACCTTTCATGGGGAACACAGGAAGGGTACGGCAAAATTAAAGATCCGGATGTCGAAGACACATCCAGCTGGATATATAAGACATGCCGCGGCACCGCCAACAAGGTGATAGCCGCAGGCGGAGCTGCAAAGCTGTACTGCCAGATAGGCGGCAGGCACTGCGAAGCGGACTGGGAGAAGCAGCTGGGGATATTCATGCCGTTCCTGTGGCAGGAATGAAAAATACGACAGGAATACGAAAAGAGACGACAAGTATACGACAAGTAAACAACAATAAGGGGACTGGGACATGGATTTACGAAACCTGCGGTATTTCGTTGTAGTGGCTGAAGAGCTGAACATAACAAGGGCGGCAGAAAAACTTCATATGAGCCAGCCGCCTCTCAGCGCACAGATCAAAAGCCTGGAAGAAGAACTTGATACAGAGCTGTTCATAAGAGGAAAAAGACATCTCAAGCTTACTGAGTCAGGGCAGCTGTTTTACAGGAGAGCAAAGGAGATACTGAGCCTTGCTGAAAAGACTCGTTCGGAAGTCCATTCTATGGGAGAAGGCATGAGGGGAACCATATCGATCGGCCTTGTTGAGGGCATGGCGCCGGATATAGCGGCAGAGTGGTTCGCCGGCTTTATAGGCAAATATCCTAACATACGCTTCAGGATACTCGACGGAAGCACCGATGACCTGCTCGAAAAGATGCGCGCGGGCCTCATAAGTCTGGCTGTCATAACCTCACCATGCGATCACTCGCTTCTTCACAGCTTTCACGTGGGAGAGGAAAGGATCGCAGCCCTTATAAACAAGACCCACCCTCTGGCGATGAAGGAAGGCGAAGAGATCGATATCAGGGAACTCGAGGGAGAGAATCTCATAGTGCCAAGCAGGAGAGCGCTGATCGATACCATATATAAATGGTTCGAAAAAGCCGGAACAGAGCCGAAGATAGTATGCGAAATGGACAGCTACCTTGATGCGGCGGCGCTCGCGGGAAGAATGGTTGGCATAAGCATTTATCCGAGGACCGCGTATGTTCCGAATGACTCCCTGATATTCAAGGAGATATCGGGTGATGACAAGAAGATGGAGTATCTGTTTGTATGGCGCAAAGGCCATCCTCTGCCTACTATAGAAAAAACATTCATTGATTTCGTCAAGGAGATGGTTTCGCAGTAAATATCACTAAAAAAGCAATAGGCGATTAGCTGAGAGCTTCTTTTCAGAGGCTCTTTTTTCATACGCAAAAAATATGGAAATACTAAAAATATATGTATTTCCTTATTAAAACTGCAGGGTTTATTTTTGAAGCATATTTATTGAATCACCAGGCTGTAAAGCGCGGCGAAGCAAGCGCGGTGAAGTCGTTGAAAGAACTGAAAGGAGGATCGGTGAGATGAGCAGAGTACTGGACCGTTTCGGATCAATGGTATTCGATGACAAAGTAATGAGAGCGATGCTGTCCGAGGACGCATATCGTTCGATGCGGAATACTATCAACAGGGGAGATCCTCTGAATCAGGAGATAGCCAATGCTGTTGCCCAGGCTATGAAGGACTGGGCGGTCGCTAATGGTGCAACCCACTTCACGCACTGGTTCCAGCCACTGACAGGGATCACTGCCGAGAAACACGACAGCTTTATCCAGTCTTCACCTGACGGAAGGGTAATAATGGAGTTCTCCGGCAAGGAGCTTATAAAAGGTGAGCCTGATGCATCATCATTCCCGTCAGGCGGACTCAGAGCCACTTTTGAGGCCAGAGGCTATACGGCCTGGGATCCTACATCATATGCGTTCATCAGAGACCGCACTCTTTGCATCCCAACTGCATTCTGCTCTTACAGCGGAGAGGCGATGGATGAAAAGACATCTCTTCTGAGATCGATGGATGCTCTGAACAGCCAGGCGCTGAGGGTGCTCCATCTTCTGGGAAATGACTCGGTCAAAAGGGTCCATGCTGTTGCCGGAGCAGAGCAGGAGTATTTTCTGGTGCCGCATGATCTTTACGAAAAAAGACCTGACCTGAGGTTTACCGGGAGGACGCTGTTTGGAGTTATGCCTCCGAAAGGGCAGGAACTCGATGATCACTATTTTGGTGTTATAAAGCCTGAGATAGCGAGGTTCATGGAAGAACTGAATGAAGAGCTGTGGAAGCTCGGAGTTTTTGCAAAGACAGAGCACAATGAGGTCGCGCCGTCACAGCATGAGCTGGCATGCATATATACAAAGGTAAATGTCACCGTTGACCAGAACCAGCTGGTCATGGAGATGATCAAAAAGGTAGCGGAAAGGCACGGCTTCGCGGCCCTGCTTCATGAGAAGCCATATGAAGGTGTGAATGGAAGCGGAAAGCATAACAACTGGTCGCTTTCAACAGACAAGGGAGACAACCTGCTTGCACCGGGAGACACCCCGCACGATAATGCGCAGTTCCTGCTGTTCCTGTGCGCAGTGGTAAAGGCAGTGGATGAGTATCAGGATCTTCTGAGGATATCTGTCGCATCTGCAGGCAACGATCACAGGCTCGGCGCCAGCGAAGCGCCTCCGGCAGTGATATCGATATTTCTTGGAGATGAGCTTACGGCTGTCCTTGAGTCGATTGAAAAAGATGTTCCTTATGAAGACAGCGGTGAGGTGCTGATGAAACTCGGCACGGAAGTGCTGCCGGGATTCAGAAGAGACAACACCGACAGGAACCGTACGTCTCCGTTTGCATTCACCGGCAACAAATTCGAGTTCAGGATGCCGGGTTCTTCAAGCAGTCTGGCTTTTCCTAATGTCATTCTCAATAGCGCTGTGGCAGATGCCCTGGGATACTATGCTGACAGACTTGAAGGAACTACAGACCTCAGTGAGACAGTATATACACTTATCAGGGAGACCGTGCGTGATCATAAGCGGATAATATTCAACGGCAACGGATATGACGAAGAATGGCTTGCAGAGGCCGCCGGAAGAGGCCTTTCAAACTACAGGACCACTCCGGACTGTGTGCCTCATCTGCTGGACGAAAAGAACGTAAGGATGCTTACAGAGCAGAAGGTTTTCAGCAGGTCGGAGCTTGAATCCAGATGCGAGATAATCCTTGAGAATTACTGCAAAACAATCTGCATCGAGGCAAGAACGATGCGGTCGATGGCTATCAAGAGGATAGCGCCGGCTGTCGAGGGATATACAGCTGAACTATCAGCAAATATGAACGAGAAAAAGCGCGCTCTGCCTGATCTTGAATGCAGATTCGAGAAAGAGATGATCCTGAAGCTATCTGAAAAAACTGACCTTATATACGGCGATGTACAGGATGTGATCTATGTTCTCAATACCCTCAGCGGTGATGATTATTTCAGTGACGCTCAGATCATCCGCGATGAGCTGCTCCCGGCCATGAAAAAGCTGAGAGAGGACGGCGATGCCGCCGAGATGCTCACATCAAAGAAATACTGGCCGCTTCCGAATTACGGACTTCTGATGTTCGGTGAAAAGTAAATCGCAGGAGCTCATCTGAAGGGAAGGGAGAAAGATATGTGTACGATCATGGCTTCGACGGGAAGCATAATAACCCGTGAAGAATTTGAAACCGCTTTTGCAAGGACCAAGTACAGGGGCCCTGATGATACAAGAATAGAATCCACTGGCAAAGGGATCATGGGCTTCCACAGGCTTTCGATAATGGGCTTGACTCCGGAAGGTATGCAGCCTTTTGAACTGAACGGATGGAAGGTCATCTGCAACGGCGAGATATATGGATTTGAAAAACTGAAACGCGAACTGATCGAAAAGGGATATACATTCAGGTCGGGCTCCGACTGCGAAATAATCCTTCCGCTGTTTTTTGAGCACGGCACGGATATGTTCGCAATGCTGGACGCTGAGTTCGCGTGCGTGCTGTATAACGGGGAGACCGGTGAATACATTGCAGCAAGGGATCCGATCGGCATCAGGCCGCTGTACTACGGCTACGATGCCGCCGGAGATATAGTATTTGCCAGCGAGGCCAAGAGCCTTCTGGGTATCACAGGCAGGATAATGCCGTTTCCGCCCGGACATTACTGGGAAAAAGGGGAGTTTGTCAGCTATCACGATGTGACCGAAGTTGGCGGATATTCATCTGACGATGCTGACGCTGTTTTCAGAAATATCAGGGAAAAGCTCATAGAGGGTGTGAGAAAAAGACTGGTAGCTGATGCCCGGGTGGGATTCCTGCTGTCGGGAGGTCTCGATTCATCGCTTGTGTGCGCCATAGCCGCAAGGGAAAGTGACGAGCCGATCAAAACGTTCTCAGTCGGTATGGACATAGATCCTATCGACCTGAAGTATGCCAGAACGGTAGCGGATTACATAAAAAGCGATCACACTGAAGTGATAATGACCCGGCAAGACGTTCTTGATGCCCTTGAGGAAGTGATATATCTGCTCGGAACATACGACATAACTACGATCAGGGCGTCCATGGGAATGTATCTTATGTGCAAGGCGATCCACGAGACTACGGACATACGGGTGATACTGACCGGAGAGATATCCGACGAACTGTTCGGATACAAATATACGGATTTTGCTCCGTCCGCAGAGGAATTCCAGAAGGAAGCCTGCAAGCGCATGAGAGAGCTTCACATGTATGACGTTCTCAGGGCAGACAGATGCATCTCAGGCAACAGCCTCGAAGGAAGAGTGCCGTTCGGTGATCTGGACTTCGTCAGATATGTAATGTCGATAGATCCTGAGATGAAACTGAACAAATACGGAAAGGGAAAGTATCTTCTCAGGAAAGCATTTGAGGGAGACTACCTCCCTGACGAGATCCTCTGGAGAGAAAAAGCGGCCTTTTCGGATGCTGTAGGGCATTCAATGGTAGACGATCTTAAAGCCTATGCGGAAACAGTGTATACGGATGAAGAGTTCGAAGAGGGCTGCAGAAAATATGAATATGCAGCTCCGTTTACAAAGGAGTCGCTGCTTTACCGCGACATATTTGAAAAATATTATCCGGGGCAGGCGGAGATGATAGTTGATTTCTGGATGCCTAACAAGGAATGGGAGGGCTGCGATGTGAACGACCCGTCCGCCAGAGTCCTTTCGAACTACGGTGACAGCGGAAAGTAAGTGAGGTGGTAGACATGGACAAAAAGTACATCTTTGTTACAGGGGGCGTAGTCTCGGGACTCGGAAAGGGCATCTCTGCGGCTTCGCTCGGAAGACTGCTGAAGGCGCGCGGCCTTAAAGTCGCCGCTCAGAAAATGGATCCCTACATCAACGTGGATCCGGGAACGATGAGCCCGTTCCAGCACGGGGAGGTCTATGTGACCGAGGATGGCGCGGAAACGGATCTGGATCTCGGACACTATGAACGCTTCATCGACGAGGATCTCAACAAATATTCTAACCTTACCACCGGCAAGGTCTACTGGAACGTGCTCAACAAGGAGCGCAGAGGTGAGTATCTGGGATCGACCGTGCAGGTGATCCCTCACATAACCAACGAGATAAAGGAATTTGTATACAGCGTAGGCAGAAGGACGGATGCCGATGTAGTCATCACTGAGATTGGAGGCACTATCGGGGACATCGAATCCCAGCCGTTCATTGAGGCAGCGAGACAGATATCGCTTGAAGCGGGCAGAGAAAACAGTCTTTTCATACATGTTACGCTGGTTCCTTTCCTCCGGGGTTCAGACGAGCACAAGACAAAGCCGACCCAGCACTCCGTAAAGGAACTGCAGGGCGCCGGAGTAAAGCCGGACATCATCGTTCTGAGATGCGATGAGGATCTCGAGGAAGACGTGTTCAGAAAGATAGCCCTGTTCTGCAACGTTAAGGAAGACTGCGTGATCGAGAACAAGACCCTGCCTGTCCTTTATGAGGCGCCGCTCATGCTCGAGAAATCAGACTTCTCAGGCATAGTCTGCAGGGAACTCGGCATAGAGACTCCTGAGCCGGACTTGGCGCACTGGATCGAGATGGTTGAAAGGATAAAAAACTGCAGGGACAGCGTCAGGATCGGTCTTGTCGGCAAGTATACAGGTCTGCATGACGCGTACCTTTCCGTGCTTGAGGCGCTCAATCACGCGGGAAGCAGCAACGGTGTCCATGTGGATGTGAAGTGGATCGACTCGGAGGGGCTGGAGGAAAGAGACCCTGAAAGCGAGCTCGGAGACGTGGACGGTATTATCGTACCGGGCGGCTTCGGAAACCGCGGCATCGAAGGCATGATAGCTGCGGCTGAATACGCGAGGACACATGACGTTCCGTATCTGGGCTTATGCCTCGGCATGCAGATAGCGGTGATAGAGTATGCGAGAAATGTGCTCGGCATTGCTGATGCCAACTCGGGCGAGTTCGACGAGCAATGCGCAAATAAGGTCATACATTTTATTCCCGGTCAGAGCGAACACATAGACAAAGGCGGAACACTCAGGCTGGGAGCCTACCCATGTATTTTGGGCGAAGGTACAAAGATCGCATCCTGCTATGGTATAATCACTATAAGTGAGCGTCACCGCCATCGTTATGAATTCAACAATGACTACCGTGAAAGATTTACGGATGCAGGTCTTACACTGAGCGGCATATCGCCTGACGGCAGGCTTGTCGAGACAGTAGAGATAAGCGATAAGCCATTCTATATCGGGGTGCAGTTCCATCCTGAGTTCAAGAGCAGGCCGGACAGGCCGCATCCTCTCTTCAGGGAGTTCATAGCTGTGGCGAAAGCACAGAAAAGGAGCGTTTAAAACATGTGTGGAATAGTAGGCTTTACCGGGAGCCAGCAGGCAGCGCCTGTACTGCTCAACGGCCTGTCAAAACTGGAGTACAGAGGATATGATTCCGCGGGACTTGCCGTCCGCGACGGTGAGTCACTTGCAGAAGTCGTTAAGGCAACGGGCAAACTTAAGAATCTGGCGGATAAGATCGATAACGGCAAAGCGCTTCCGGGGACCTGCGGTATAGGTCATACGAGGTGGGCTACCCATGGAGAGCCTTCCCAGAACAACGCGCATCCTCATGTCAGCGGCAATGCGCGCGGATCCGCATCGGGACCGGTCGAGTCGGATGTTGTGGGAGTTCACAACGGCATCATTGAGAACTACGAAGAACTCAGGGACAAGCTTCTGAGCAATGGATACAGCTTTTACAGCACTACAGATACAGAAGTAGCCATAAAGCTGGTCGACTACTACTACAAGAAATACCAGATCGGACCTATCGATGCTATCAACAGAATGATGGTGCGTGTCAGAGGTTCATATGCTCTAGCCCTGATGTTCAAGGACTATCCGGGTGAGATCTATGCTGCACGCAAGGACAGCCCGATGGTCATAGGCGTAGCGGACGGGGAGACATTCATCGCATCCGATGTTCCTGCTCTTCTGAATTATACCCGCGACATTTATTATGTGGACGATCTTCAGTCGGTAAGGGTCCTCCCTGGAGAAGTGCATTTCTTTGACCTCAACGGAGACGAGGTCGCGATGGAAAAGACTCATATCACATGGGATGCAGGAGCGGCAGAAAAGGGCGGTTATGAGCATTTCATGATCAAGGAGATCCATGAACAGCCGAAAGCCATACGCGATACGCTCAACAGCGTCATACACGATGAAAAGATCGATTTGTCTGCAGCCGGACTTACGAAGGAAGTGCTGGCGGATATCAGCGAGATACATATAGTCGCATGCGGCTCGGCATGGCACGCGGGAATGGCAGCCAAATATGTCATCGAAGATCTTGCGGAAGTCCCTGTCACTGCAGAGATAGCCTCGGAATTCAGATACAAAAAGATGCTGATCGACAAGGATGCTCTTGTTATCATCATCTCACAGTCCGGAGAGACGGCAGACACGCTGGCAGCGCTCAGAGCTGCCAAGGCAAAAGGCGTACGCACTCTTGGATTAGTCAATGTTGTAGGATCCACAATAGCCAGAGAGGCTGATAATGTGCTGTATACACTGGCAGGTCCTGAGATCGCTGTAGCCACCACAAAGGCGTACAGCGCGCAGCTCGCTGCTCTGTACACGATAGCTGTTGCTCTTGGAGAAGCCAGGGGCAGGATCAGCGCGCCGGACTACAAATACTATATTGAGGAACTTCAGGCACTGCCTGACAAGATAGAAAAGACTCTTGAAAGCAAAGAGAGGATACAGTGGTTCTCATCAAAATACGCGAATGCCCGCGATGTGTTCTTCCTCGGAAGAGGGCTGGATTACGCGATCAGTCTCGAGGGAAGCCTCAAGATGAAGGAGATCAGCTACATACACAGCGAGGCGTACGCAGCAGGTGAGCTCAAGCACGGGACCATCAGTCTTGTAGAAAAAGGAATTCTTGTAATAGGACTTCTGACACAGGATGAGCTGCTCGAGAAGACAGTAAGCAACATGGCTGAGTGCAAGGCGAGAGGAGCATATCTGCTTGGCGTGACCACTGAGGGAAGATACAACGTTGAGGACTCTGTCAACTTCACCATCTATGTTCCGAGAGCGGATGAGCACTTCGTGGGAAGCCTGGCGGTGATCCCTCTGCAGCTGCTCGGATACTATATAAGCGTTGCGAAGGGCCTCGATGTTGACAAACCGCGAAACCTCGCAAAATCAGTAACGGTAGAATAAACAGAGAAAGAGCAGTTCGACGGACTGCTCTTTTTTTATCCTTACCGGCATAGTCCCCGGCCCCCTGGTTTCTGCGGACCTTTCCCGAAGGTCCCGGCGGGACCTGAAATGTTAACAGATTTTCACATAGTCTGCGGTACAAGGGGTGTTATTATTAAGGTGGGTTAGTTTCTACGAGCAGTAAGGGACCCGACGGGGCGTAACTGAAAGAAACCCCGGACTTTTAGACGGAAGAGGAGATCGATGTGAGCATAAAACGATTGATCACATTACTGTTATTAATATGTTTGACTGTATGTTTGACTGTATCGCTGACAGCCTGCGGATCAAGTGAAAAACCTGCAGAGCCGGAGCAGGAGACCGTTTCAGAGGTAGAAACGGAAGCCGAACCGGAAGCAGAGAGCGAATTCCCGAAGACTATGTATGTCAATTCGGAGGACGGACTGCTTCTGCGCAAAGGCCCGGGCAAGAAAAACGATGTTGTAAGCGGTCTCAGTTACGGCCAGGAAATACAGGTCGAGAAGGCAGAGGACGGATGGGCATTTACAACTGTGGACGGCAATAAGGGCTGGTGCTCGATGGAATATCTCACAGCTAACAAAGGCGATATCAAAGCTTCAGATAAAAGCGCATCCTCAAAAGCCGATCCGAACAAGCTTGTGGAGCCGACCAATACATCGGTAGAGGGGTATCACGGCTATGTGGATTCCCCTGAGGGTCTTAACATGCGCTATGGCCCGGGCGAGAAATTCAACATCATCGATGTTGTTCCGGACAAAACGGAACTGACCGAGCTGGGCTGGGAAGAAGGCTGGGTATACGTTCAGTATAAAGACAACTACGGATGGATCAATGCTCATTACTTCATGCTTGAAGGCGGTAAGGAAAAACCGGTGATCTATCTGTATCCTGAGAAGACAACGGATGTCAATGTCAGGATAACGCTGGCTGACGGAAACTTTACTCAGTGCATACCTGAGGGTGACGGAGAGTGGAACGTTACTGCTGCGCCTGACGGCAAGCTGACCGACAAGGCTACCGGAAAAACATATGACTATATCTTCTGGGAGTCGACTGACAATACCGAATATGACTGGTCGGAGGGATATGTAGTAAAGGGAAGCGAAGCGGAAGTTTTCCTGCGCGGCATACTTCCGGAGATGGGACTGGCGGAGAATGAATATACCGAATTCATCGATTACTGGCTGCCTCGCCTGGAGAAGAATGAGTATAACCTCATAACCTTCCAGACAGACCGCTACACCGAATCAGCCGGACTGGACGTAAGTCCGCAGCCTGACAGCGTGCTTAGAGTATTCATGGCATTCAAAAGCATAGATGGTCCGGTATTTGTTGCCAGACCTGATATAAAGCCTTTCGAAAGGAAGGGATTCACAGTCGTTGAATGGGGAGGCGCGGAAGTCCGTTAGCAGATGGCACTTGCCTGATGATCTGTTTCAGGATCATTTATCCGGCAGATCCATTCGGGATGGCGCTTACCTGACATTTTCTTTCAGATATGTTATTACGGAGCGGGCTAACGGGCCCGCTTCTTTTATTGATTTGATTCCTATGCCAAGGGTCCTGTACGACTCGGGATCGAGCATGCGGCTGTCATAGTCACCGGGGTGCTTTTCAATTATCAGCTCCGGAAGAACGGCTATGCCGAGCCCGTGCTGCACCATCGACAGCACGGCGAAGTCATCCCTGAAATAGTATTTTACCTCAGGCACAAAACCGGCCTGATCAAACACCTTCCGCACATCGCGGTCGTAGGATTGGTATGTCATGATGAGGGGATAGTCCCGCAGCACATCCACCGGCACATAATCGTAATTGCTGAGGTCATGCTTTTCAGAGAAGACCACCAGCATTGGATCATCAAGAAGAGGAATAAAGTCGATGGACTTCCGCTCAGGCTCGCTGAGGAGCGCGATGTCAAGAGAGCCGTCAGCAACGCCGCTCTCCATTTCGTCCTGGCCGCTTTCCACTATCTCAAAGACAACTTCGGGACAGTTGTCCTGGAAATAGTCGAGAAGCCGGGGCAGCCATGATGTTGAGGTGCTGACGAATGTGCCTATCCTTATGGTGCCGCGCTTTATGCCGCTTATATCCGCTATCTCCTGAAAGAACTTTTCCTCCTGGGCGCGCATTGCCCGCATTGTCGGGAGAAGCTGAAGGGCCTCGCGTGTAGGCTCTACGCCTTTCTTTGTCTTGATCAGGAGCGGGAATCCGACCTCATCCTCAAACGACCGCATCATCTGCGTCAGATTGGACTGCGTATATCCAAGGATCTCGCCTGCCTTTGTAAGGCTCCCGCTGTCTATCGCGGTGAGCAGCACCTGTATCATCTTCTGGGTGTTCATATAATGCCTCCTGGGGCTATCCCTGCAAGTCTGATCATTTCTTCCGGCCTGATTTCCTCCGGTCTGAGCGCAGCGGATAAGGTTTTCTCCGGAGATATTATACATTAAAGAAAATAATATTAAACATCATATCTATTAATTTTTCATTCTTTATTGACTGAGTTATATTGTGATCAGAAAGAAAGACCGCAAGGTCATGGAGATAAAAAACCTGTAGAAGGAGGTAACAAAATGGATATTCTCATCACAATGGCTTACACAGCACTCATGACACTCATTTGCGTCAAGGTTATCGAGCATACACCATCGGAGCACAAATAGAAAAACCTTTTAGATAAGATTGGCCGTCAAAACGGAGGCTGTGGTATAACAGCCCTCCGCTTTTGCGTATAATAGATGATGAACACAGTAAGACAGAGAGGCTCAGAAATGAAGAAGGATCTCAGCATAAAAGAACTGGCAATAATGGGCGGAGCGCTTTTCTCCATGCACTTCGGCGCAGCATGCATGCTCTTCCCTGTGCAGTGGGGAAAGGATGCAGGCACGGCGCTATGGCCGGTATTCGCGGGAGTGGTGCTTTCCGGAGTGCTCCTGCCGTATTTCGGTTATCTGGCTCTTGTCAAGGGCAACGGCACGTTCCTGGAAATTACGAAGCGGATCTCGCCTGAATTCGGGACCGTATTTGCAGCCCTGACAATATTCGTCATCGGTCCTTTGTACATGGTGCCGAGAATGAGCGCTGCAGCCTGGGCGGCCATAGTGCAGATCACGGGGCTTGAGACGGAGAGCATGCTTCCGGTCGTTCTGTTTTCGATTGTTTACTATCTGATCACATACTGGTTCGTGGTCAATCCGGGAGAGGTAATGGATAAGATAGGTAAGATACTGTTTCCGGTACTTCTCGTTGTAGTTACGGCAGTCATAGTAAAAAGTCTGGTGAGCCCTATATCCGGAGAATGGGCAGCACCTTCCTTTGACCAGAATCCTGTGATATACGGTTTCCTTCAGGGCTACGCAACTGCCGACCTTCAGTGCGCGCTGCTTTTCGGAGTGGTAGTAGTGCAGGGCATCAGAAATGCCGGCATAGCTGAAAAGGCAACAAACAGGAACCTTGTAAAGATCGGGATCATAGGACTTGGGCTCCTGCTGGTGACTATTCTGGGACATATGATCGCAGGTGCCAACACAGGCGGCACTATTGACCTGACTCTTTCAGCGCTCTATACCGAGATGGTACTTGTGCTGTGGGGCAGAGCCGGCGGGATCCTGTTCAACATTGCCCTGGTAGCAGCGGCGCTCACAACGGCGGTCGGCGCGGTATCATCTACTTCCGAAATATGGGAAGAGATCATGCACGATAAAAACAGCAAAGTTTATACATACAGGAACTTCTGCATAGCATCATGCGTGCTTTCATGCATCGTTTCTTTCGCGGACCTCGACACGATAGTCAAGGTGGTGGGACCGGTCCTCGATGCCTGCTACCCGGCAGCGATAGTGATCGCCATGTATTACTGCCTTTGCAGAAACAATGCATCACATGCAAACCTCAGAGCGGCAAAGTGGTCATTTATAGTTACGTTTGTCATCAGTGTGATCGAGCTGATATCCAGATACAGCGGGATGTTCGGTCTGGGCTGGAGCTGGGCAGAAAAGCTTTACAGCAGCCTGCCGCTTTCCGCATACAGCCTCGCGTGGCTGCCGGTCTGCATCATCGTCTACGCAGCTGTCCGCCTTCTGCCGAAAAAAGCCTGACAGAGCCGGAGTCTCAAGATTTGCTACGAAAAACGGATAAAATATGTGTTAAACCTTGACAAAACTCGCGTTTTTGACGAACCTGTTCAAGGCCTTTGAAATCGGACAGCGCGTCTCTGCCTGTCATATTGAAAGGATCTGACAGAAAGGTCTCGAATATCATAATGAAAAAACTGACAGGAATCGTTTTCCTGTCAGATTCTTTTTTTGTGCTATAATAATCAGGTTGCTGCAATGACCGGATGTTAGTTCCGGACAGATTGCCGGATATGTGACCGGGAAGAATCCGGAATGAAAGCAACTTGGATGCTTTGGCCGGGACGGCTCCGGACTGAATAGCTTTGGCCGGGATGGCCCCGGACTGAATGGCTCCGGACTGAATCTGCGGTATTGATCCTTTGAGATGACAGTACCGGGCTTCAGAGACCGGAATAAGGACATAAAAAAAGAGAAACGATATAAAAAATAAGAGAGGATATATATTTGGAAAAAATACTGAAGAAAATCGCTGAGGAAACAGGGATAAAACTCTGGCAGGCCGAGGCCGCTGCGGAGCTGATAGACAGCGGCTGCACCATACCTTTCATTGCGCGCTACCGCAAGGAAGCCACCGGTGCCATGGATGATGAAGTGCTGCGCAGTTTTGACGAAAGGCTGAAGTATCTGCGCAATCTTGAGGACCGCAAGCAGACTGTGCTGGCGGCCATAGAAGAGCAGGGAAAGCTTTCAGACGAGCTGAAGGCAAAAATAGAAGCAGCCGAAACGGCTGCTGTCCTCGAAGACCTTTACAGACCGTACAAGCCGAAGAGGAAAACCCGCGCCGGGATCGCCAGGGAGAAGGGTCTGCAGGGTCTTGCGGACTATCTGATGTCAAAAGATTCAGAAGGCGATCCGGCCATTGAGGCTGAAAAATATATCTCGGAAGAGAAAGAGATACCTGATGCAGAGACTGCGCTCAGGATGGCTCAGGACATAATCGCGGACGATATGTCCGACGATGCTGATGTAAGAGCATGGATAAGACAGAAGACTCTCGACAAAGGCCTCATTACCTGCAGCCTTGGTGCGGAAGGAAAAAAGCTGGCAGCTGCCGGTGAGCGTTCAGTATATGAGAACTACTACGAATACAGCGAAGCGGTTTCAAAGATCCCGGGGCACAGAGTGCTGGCGGTAAACCGCGGAGAGAAAGAGAAGATACTTTCGGTGTCTGTGGAGGCTCCTGCGGAGGACATAGACAGGTACCTTAAGCGCAGAATGCTGCGCAGGGTTACGGAAACCTGCAGACCATACGTTGAAGCCGCCGTCGAGGACGGCTACAAAAGACTTATAGCGCCGTCAATTGAAACAGAGATAAGGGGCAGCCTGACGGAGGCAGCGGAAGAAGGCGCTATAAAGGTGTTCGGCTCTAATCTCGAGCAGCTTCTGATGCAGCCGCCTCTTAAAGGCAAGACTGTACTGGGGTGGGATCCGGCTTTCCGTACGGGCTGCAAGCTCGCTGTCTGTGATCCTACCGGAAAGATCCTTGAGACTGCCGTGATCTACCCTACCGCACCGCAGAACAGAGTGGCAGAGTCTGTAAAAGTGCTCGAAGACCTCTGCGACCGCTGCAGTGTCGATGTTATTTCTGTAGGCAACGGTACCGCGTCGAGGGAGTCCGAAAAGATCATAGCGGATTTCATCCGCGATTACGAAAAGAAGAGACTGGGCAGAAGTCTTCGCTATGCGATCGTCAATGAAGCAGGTGCGTCGGTATATTCCGCGAGCAAGCTTGCGACTGAAGAGCATCCGGATCTCAATGTTGGCGAAAGGAGCTCGGCTTCGATAGCGCGCAGGCTGCAGGACCCGCTGTCCGAGCTGGTAAAGATCGATCCTAAGGCGATAGGCGTGGGACAGTATCACCATGACATGAACCAGAAGCGCCTGGGAGAGGTGCTTGCCGCAGTAGTGGAGAAATGCGTAAACATGGTAGGCGTTGATGTGAACACGGCATCGCCGTCACTTCTCGCGTATGTTTCGGGCATCAGTAAACAGATCGCTGCAAACATAGTTGCATACAGGGACGAGCATGGCAGATTCAGCGAACGCAGGGAGCTCATGAAAGTCCCTAAGCTGGGACCGAAGGCTTTTGAGCAGTGCGCGGGTTTTCTGCGAATAACGGACGGGAAGGAGCCTCTTGATGCCACTTCCGTACACCCTGAAAGCTATGATGCAGCAAGAGCCATACTCAGGGAGTGCGGTTATGAGGTGAAGGACATAAGCGGCGGAAAAGTCAAAGGTCTGGCGGCAAAAAAAGACATCGCGGACAGGCTTGGCATCGGAAAATACACCTTTGCCGACATAGCTGCGGAGCTCGAAAAACCGGGAAGGGATCCGAGAGAGGATGTTCAGGCGCCTGTTCTGAGAAGCGATGTGCTGGAGATGTCAGATCTCACGCCGGGAATGGAGCTCAAAGGCACAGTGCGCAATATAGTTGATTTCGGCGCTTTCGTGGATATTGGAGTCCATCAGGATGGTCTGGTGCACATATCCGAGCTTGCTGACAGATTTGTCAGGCATCCTCTCGATGTTGTCAAAGTCGGTGATATAGTGAACGTAAAGGTTCTGTCGATAGATGAAAAGCGCGGAAAGATAGCGCTGTCGATAAAATCAGCCGGCAAGTAGAAGCATGCGCGGATCCGGCTCTGCCATATGTTATTGTGTGCTATAATATAATAGTTTGGGACAGCGAAAGGAAGATTATCATTACAGATGAGACTGGTAAAAACAGACAGACTGGCAGCAAGCAGCTGCGGTGCCGATGTAAAGCTTTCCGTTGAAGGCGCTTTCCGGATCGTTGAGGACATGGTCACTGAACTCATGGGTGACCAGCATATCGACGGCGTCACATGCATGCGTGAATACGGCGGCATGTGGGTATTCGTGCGCAACAGGATCGAGATGCCGCAGCCTCTCGCCTGGATGGATAAGTATACAGCCACGAGCTATATAAGCTCCTTCTCAAAGATCAGGCTCTACATTGACACGGTTCTTCAGAAGGAGGATGGCAGCATAGCGCTCAGATCCAGGCTGGAGCTCTGCGCGGTGGACCTTGAGACCGGCAAAATAAGGAAGTCGGAAAGCGTCGGCGTAGGAGAAAAGACTCCTGCTGAAGAGTCGCTGTTTGATATCGCCTATACAAAGGAAAAACCGGTGCGCGGCAGCCTGATCGATGAGATAACAGTGCGTTCCGCAGATATAGATTACTGTCACCATACCAACAATATCGCGTATGTGCATTACTTCGTGAATCAGATAGGAGTCGATGACCTTATAGAGCATCCGGTCAAAGCCATCGAGGTCCAGTATGCGGCACAGACGCATGAAGGAGACAGACTAAGCGTCTACCGCTGCAGCTCCGAAAACGAAGCGTATGTAATTGAGAAGGACGGCAGCAAGGTAGTCAGCTGCATCATAGTCAGGTGAGTGACTCATAAAGACTTGCATAAAGGGTAAAAGGGCAGTCAGAAAGAACAGGAGAAAGCAATGAATGAAGTAAAGAATCCAAGGAAACCGCTGATAGTTTTCTACATAATCATGCTTCTTGTCATGTTCGCGTTCAATTCCCTGATAGCTCCGATGCTGGCAGAAGAGCAGAAGATCAAGGAAGTGGACTATGGAACATTCATGACCATGACTGAAGAAGGAAATATAGGATCTGTTCAGATAGAAGAGAATCAGATACTTTTCACAAGCAAGGACGGCAAGGAAACATACCGCACGGGTGTAATGAACGACCCTGATCTGGTCAACCGCCTGCATGCGTCCGGCGCGGAATTCACCAGCCAGATAATCAGGGAAATGTCACCGCTGGCCAGCTTCTTTCTGAGCTGGATACTGCCTGTCATTTTGTTCCTCGCTCTGGGACAGTTCCTGAGCAAAAGAATGATGGATAAGGCCGGCGGTCCGGGTTCCATGATGTTCAATATGGGCAAGAGCAATGCCAGAGTCTATGTAAAGTCCTCGGACGGGATCAAATTTGATGATGTTGAGGGTGTTGACGAGGCGGAGGAGAACCTGCAGGAGATAGTGGACTATCTTCACGATCCGGCCAAATACAGGGAGATCGGTGCATCTATGCCTAAAGGAGTACTGCTTGTGGGCCCTCCGGGAACCGGAAAGACCATGCTTGCAAAGGCAGTTGCCGGCGAAGCGAATGTGCCGTTTTTCTCCATGTCGGGCTCTGAATTTGTCGAGATGTTTGTAGGCATGGGAGCATCAAAGGTCCGCGACCTGTTCAGGCAGGCAAAGGAGAAGGCTCCGTGCATCGTGTTCATCGATGAGATAGATGCGATCGGCCAGAAGAGAAACAGCGGCAATTTCGGAGGCAATGACGAAAGAGAGCAGACTCTCAATCAGCTGCTGACAGAGATGGACGGATTCGAGGGCAACAGCGGAGTCATAATCCTCGCAGCGACCAACAGACCGGAGTCGCTCGATCCGGCTCTCACAAGACCGGGACGCTTTGACCGCAGAGTACCTGTCGAGCTGCCTGACCTCAAAGGAAGGGAAGCCATTCTCAAGGTGCATGCTTCAAAAATAAAGACTGAAGACAACATAGATTACCTTGCGATAGCGCGCATGGCATCAGGAGCATCCGGTGCAGAGCTTGCGAATATAGTAAACGAAGCGGCTCTCAGGGCGGTAAGAGACGGGCGCAGCGCAGCCTCGCAGTCCGACTTTGAGGAAAGCATAGAGGTGGTCATCGCAGGATACGAGAAGAAGAACTCGATCCTTACAGAACATGAGAAGAAGGTAGTGGCATATCACGAGATAGGTCATGCTCTTGTGGCAGCGATGCAGCTGCATTCGGCTCCTGTACAGAAGATCACGATCGTACCGCGTACATCAGGCGCACTCGGATACACCCTTCAGGTGGATGAAGGTGACCACTATCTTATGACAAAAGAGGAGCTTGAGAACAAGATCGCTACCCTTACAGGAGGCCGCGCGGCCGAGGAGGTCGTCTTCGGATCTGTCACGACAGGCGCTTCAAATGACATAGAGCAGGCCACAAAGATAGCCCGCGCGATGATCACACGCTTCGGCATGAGCGATGACTTCGACATGGTGGCTATGGAAGCCGTACAGAATCAGTACCTCGGAGGAGATACTGCGCTTTCATGCTCTGCAGAGACACAGGCGAAGATAGATGAAAAAGTCGTTGAGCTCGTCAGGAAACAGCACGAAAAAGCAAAAAAGATACTCACGGATAACCGGGACAAACTTGATGAACTGGCAAATCACCTGTATGAGAAGGAAACGATCACAGGCGAAGAATTCATGAGCATACTGGAAGCATAAGGAAAAAGGCAGAATGGATCAGCAGAAAGTTATAAACCGTTTTCGGGAATTCAGCCATCAGGGAAATATATAGTAAAAAGAAATACAGGATCGATACATTGCATTATAAATATAATAATTCGGGGGTTGACATTCCCGTGCGACAGCGTTAACATACCTGTTGTGTTTTTTTACAAAGGAGGAAAATCAAGAAATGGTTATAATTAAATGGACAAACAAATATAGTAATGAGACAGGATATGTCGCTTCGCTGTCAACAAAGAATGAGTGCTTCGTCAACACGTTCGAGCAGGAAGAAGCTAAGAGATATTCGGAAAAATCAGTTGCAGGAATCATGAAAAAGCTTGAAGCATATCATGAGACTGAAAATAACGATTTCGAAGTCATCACAGCGTAGTATCAGGCGCCCGGCAATGGAGTTACCATCAGGGCGTTTTTTGTTGTCTGTTCACGCCTATGACAAGGTGCTCATGCCGATGCATACAGAAACATACAGCAGGAGTCACCATTAGTTTTTGTAATAACGGATATGCAAAACAACCATTTTACTATTAGCTAAAAGAGTGTTATTTTTTTATCAGACAAAGAGAGCCGCACATCAGTATGATGGTACGGCCTGCAAAATAGATAAAAAGGTAATATACAGGAGGCAATAAAATGGTAGGAATCATCGCAGTAGCAGGAATTATCGCTGTATCCGGAGCTCTCACATATGAGTTCGAAGAGAAGATCGCTCCAAAGGAAAACAGATAATCAACGAATAACCAAAAATTCCATATTTTTCAGAAAAGAAACGATCCGGCAGTGATGACGGATCGTTCTTTTCTTTCATCGTATATTTTCCATTATGTATCTGATAACGAATCTTGTAAGCGGACCTGCGTATTCGTATGATCTCAGTCCTATGCCGAGCGTACGGTAAGCTTCCGGATCAAGCATGCGGGTGTCGTAATCACCCGGGAACTCATTGATGGTGAGCTCAGGCAGTATCGCAAGTCCCAGCCCCCGCTGCACCATTGACAGAACCGCGAAATCATCCCTTGAGTAGTATCTTACCTGAGGAAAGAATCCGGCATCCTCGAAAACCCTGTGAGGATCATTATCGTAGCTTTTATAAGTCATAATGAAAGGATAATCCTTCAGCTTTTCTACAGGCACATAATCATACCTGCTCAGCTCGTGGCCCGGCGGAAAGGCGATCAGCATCGGATCCTCGAGGACGGGGATGAAATCTATGCTGGCTTTGTCTCCAGGATAGCTCATGAGAGCAATATCCAGTGAGCCGTCAGTCAGGCCGCTTATCATCTCATCGTGACCAAGCTCCTCGATCTGGAAAACCACCTGAGGATAATTGCTCTGAAAGTATTCTATGATCTGCGGGACCCAGTATACTGAAGTACTGACAAAGGTCCCTATTCTGATGGTTCCCTTGCGAAGCCCCTGCAGCTCCGCCACTTCCTGATCGAACTGTTCTTCGCTTTCGATGATCCTCCTCATCGCAGGAATGAGAGTTCTGGCCTCCTGCGTCGGCTCGACGCCGCGGTTGGTTTTTACGAGGAGCGGGAAGCCGACTTCCTCCTCAAAAGCTTTCATTATCTGTGTAAGGTAAGACTGCGTGTATCCGAGAGCCTGACCGGCTTTTGTAAGGCTGCCCTTGTCTATGGCAGCAAGCAGTATCCTGATTTTCTGTGTGTTCAATTTGCTATGCTCCGATATATGTGCCCTTTGAACGAAAAGGGCTGTTCCTAGTACCAGCCGTGGGACTGGAAATGAGCCCATGCCGATGACGGAGAACCGTACCTGCCGGCTATATATTTGAGCCCCCATCTGATCTGCGGCTCCGGATTGGTGTAATAGTCGCTTCCTTCGGAAGCCATCTTGGAGCCCGGCAAGGCCTGCGGTATACCGTGTGCTCCGCTGCGCTTGTTATGCGAGTTCGGGTTCCATCCCGACTCCCTGTTCCACAGGTATATAAGCGGTTCGAGCTCTGAGGAATCCCAGCCGAAATCCGGAAGAAGCGAAAGGGCATACTTCTGATATTCTCCCTTGATGCCGTCTGCTATCGGCAGTGAGTCCGGAATGTCACCCGACAGAGTGCCTTTCGGAACGTAATACTCCTTGCCGTCAACATCTATGCGGCTCCATCCGTTGTGGGTGATGCCTGTACGCCGGATCATCTTGTCTTTCTCCAGAGTTCCTTTACTTTTATATGACGTGTCAGCGCCTGTACGGTATTTGATCTTTTTTGTGGTCCACACATACTCATACACTTCTTCGCCAACAGCTTCCATATATGTTTTTACTGTCTTCTCTGTATGACCGCTCATGGAATCTGATGCGTTGGCAAGAGCGACCGAGCAGACCTGACCGAAAATGCGCATTTCAATACCGTGACACCAGATGCTGTAAACGCAACTGCATGCAAGTATCACTGATATAAGCTCGGCAGCAATTATTGCTTTCAGTATTTTAGGCCTTGGATTTTCCGCTTTGGCATGTTTTGGCTTTACGCCTGCTATCCTTACATGCTTGGGATCTGAGCGCTCTGCCTTGGCGTGCTTAGGCCTTACATTTTCCTGGACATATTCGATGGTACTTACCCCTCTGAGATCCTAATAGCCGCAATCATAAACAAAATATCACATAAGTCATTGAAATTTCAACGGCAAGAAAAAAGAAAGGGCTTTTCGGAGAAAAACAAAGTCAGACATTATGGGACGGAAGCAGCCTGAAGAGTGGCTGCGCAGCCAGTGACACCGCCATACCGACGGCGAACTGTCCTATGTTCCACGGAAGGCCGACTGCCGCAAGCGCCCAGCTGCCGTACATGATGCGTTCAGCGATTAGATAGCCTGCGCACATGATGAGTCCTCCGGCGATCATGGAAACTATTTTTGAGGTCTTCCCGATCAGGGACCCGGCGGCATATGCCATCGCGAATTTAATAATGAAACTCCATGGCGCCCAGAAGGCAAAACCGCCGATGATATCACCGAGAGAGGAACCGATGGCAGCAGCAGCTGAGCCATGCTTTTTTCCGAGCAGGAGCACGCCGATGTAGATCATTGCGTCTCCGAGATGCACATAGCCCTGTGTCATCGGAACAGGGATCCGGAACAGGAGCGTGCCAAGCAGAACAAGACATGCCATGAGAGATGTGAAGACAAGATTGTTTGTCCTGATGTCTGATGAATGCGAACTCATGTGATCCTCCTTCCGGCAGCTGTTCTTGAAAGCTGTATATATATGGACTATAATAGCAGGCAACTGAGACTGCAAAAATGCTCATTTTATGGCATTTATAAATAACAATTCATTCAAATTCAGAGGTTAACAAATGGTTTCCGTGGAAATTGATTACAATTCAGGCAGAAGTCTGTATGTACAGCTTTACGATTACCTCAAAAGGGAGATCACAGAAGGACGCATCGAGACAGGAGAAAGACTGCCTTCGCTGAGAGCAATGGCTGACGAGGCCGGCGTGAGCGTCACCACTGTTAAAATGGCTTATGAACAGCTGATGGTGGAAGGATATCTGATAAGCAAGCCGCAGTCAGGATATTATGCTGCACAGGGTGCTGTAATAAAAGATCTGCAAAAGAGACCGAAGGACCATGGCGTGGAAAAAGAAGAGCGTTCAGGCGGGCAGATCGGCAGCGAACAAAGGCAAAAGAGCAGTAAGCCGGCTTTTAGCTATGACCCTGAGTCCTTTGATTTTGTCAAATGGAAGAAGTGCATGTCGGCGGTCCTCAACGAGACACCTGAGCAGCTGCTTTCCGAGGGAGACCGTCAGGGCGAACCGGTCCTGAGAGAGGAGATAGCAAGGTATCTGTATAAGTCAAGAGG
This sequence comes from Mogibacterium sp., assembly GCA_017505405.1. Taxonomy (GTDB): domain Bacteria; phylum Bacillota; class Clostridia; order Peptostreptococcales; family Anaerovoracaceae; genus Crickella. The sequence continues at coordinate 12,737 of JAFVPI010000117.1, read as the reverse complement.
GGTGATCTGCACAGGGGATCAGGTCGTCATCAGCGCCGGCACCCAGCAGCTTATGAACCATCTGGCAAGGATACTTAAAATGATGGATATAGTGCATGTATCCGTTGAGGATCCGGGATACATGCCTGTGAGGAACATCATCCGCGACTGGGGGTTCAGCATGAGCTGCATACCTGTCGAAGATGACGGCATTGTTATAGAGCGTCTTCCTGTGAATATCAGGACGGCTGTATACATCTGCCCTCAGAACCAGTTCCCGACCGGGGCACTGATGCCGATAAGCCGCAGACATGAGATCCTCGACTGGGCTGAAGCAAACGACAGCATAATAATAGAAGATGACTACAACAGCGAACTCAGATACACAGGCATGCCTGTCCCTGCGCTGCAGGGCATCGATCACGGCAGCAGGGTCGTGTACCTTGGCTCATTCACATCCACTCTGTTTCCGGCAATAAGGATCAGCTACATGGTGCTGCCGGAGAGAATGGTGAAGCTTTATGAGAAAATACGCAATAAATATGACCAGACCTGCTCCAAGACCGAGCAGCTGACTCTGGCCGAGTTCATGAAGAGGGGATTCTTCCATACCAACCTCAGGAGGGTGCGCAAACTTTACTCGATCAAACTGCAGGAGGCGCTGGAGGCGATCAGAGAGTACGGGAGCGAAGGCAGTTTCCTGACGGCCGAAAATACTCAGTCCGGGATAAACATAATATTCAGACTGAATACACATACAAAGGTGATCACGAAGGGGCAGAACGGAGACGACAGGATACTGGAGATACGCCGCGAAATGGCGGACCGCCTTGTGCAGACAGCTGCCGAAGCCGGCATCAAAGTGAGAGACATAGATCAGCTTGACCACGACGGACAGATGTATATGGTGTTCTATTATAACCAGATCCCTCTCGGGCAGATCCGCACCGCTGTCAGGGCAATGATCGAAGGCTTCAAGTCTGATGTAACAAAAGGCAGCCTGAGCCTTCCTTCGGTGTATGAAGTCATAAGGCTGAGCGGAGGCAAACCGCAGTTCCTGAAGGAACACTATGAGAGACTCGAAAGATCTCTCGGCAGCATGGGGATCCCCGTGCCGTTCACATGTGATACGCTGGCCGGATGCATAGACCAGCTTGCAGAGGAAAGCGGAATAAAAGATCACAATATAAAAATAGAAGTGGATATCAGCGGCCATTCAATGATGTACCTGAATCCGACACACTATCCGTCTGCTGAACTGTATGAACGCGGTGTCAGTACCGGCCTTTTCAGGGGGGAGAGAAAGAACCCGAACATCAAAATGATGGACCGCGAGCTCAGAGATGCGACCAACAAAGCGATCAAGGCGGGCGATCTGTACGAAGTGCTTCTGGTAAACAGAGACGGGATCATAACAGAGGGCAGCCGTTCCAATGTGTTCTTCATCAAAAACGGAGAGGTATATACATCTCCGACGGACGCCGTCCTGCCGGGCGTCACCAGAACTATGATCATCAGGATCCTGGAGGAAGCCGGCATACCGCTGCACTACAGCGCGGTAAGACAGGATGAGCTGGCCGGATTTGATGCAGCATTCATAAGCGGCACCTCACCTAAAGTGCTTCCGGTCGCAAACGTTGGTGACATCGCTTATGATGTTGACGACCCGTTGCTGAGATCAATAATGGCACGGTATGACAGCCTGCTTTAGGCAGAGAAAAGAGTTCAAAATCAGCCGCATGGTACATGACTGACATTGTTACCCTGTAATGTGATACTATTAATGCAGTCACAGCTGCCAAAACCCTGCCTGACGAAAGGCTTCCGGGCCGAAGATACCTGCTGGCAGGGCCGCTGTAAACGGGGACAACAGCAGGCCTTAATGAAGGGAGCCCTTTATGAACCGGATAAACGATAAAAAGGACATGCAAATAATAGAAGAACAGGCCGCATCCCTAGACACCATTCATGAAATGCTCGGGTCCGGCAAATGGACAATGGGTTTTGATGAAGCGGGCATGATGGAACAGGTCAACTGGAGCGACGAATTCCGGAGAATGATCGGTTACCAGGGCACGGATGACTTCCCGGATGTACTGGAATCCTGGTCCGATCTGCTTCATCCTGATGACAGGGAACATGTGCTTAAAGGAGTTCAATGAAACGATCTCCGACTATACAGGTCAAAAGACATATGACGTAGAGTATCGCCTGCTGACAAAAAACAGAGGGTATCGCTGGTACCGGGCTGTCGGCAAACCGATACGCCGTCCGGATGGTTCGCCTATAACCTATATAGGTGTGTTCATAGACATAACCGGACAAAAGGAGATGATGCAGGAGCTGGCACAGCAGCGTGAATCGCTGAGCGTGGCTCTGGAAGAGGCCAATCAGGCCAATAAGGCAAAGACGGCGTTCCTGTCCAATATGAGCCATGAGATCCGCACTCCGATGAATGCGATCATCGGACTGGACCGTATCGCGCTGAATGACCCCGGCATATCTGAAACGACACGGGAACATCTTGAGAAGATAGGACTGTCGGCCCAGCATCTGCTCAGCATAATAAATGACATTCTTGACATGAGCCGCATCGAATCCGGCCGCATGACCGTTAAGAATGAGGAATTCTCTTTCGCAAAGGCGCTGGCCCAGGTCAATACGATCATCAGTGATCAGTGCAGGGAAAAGGGAATCGAATATGAATGCCGTGTAAAAGGTACGGTCGACGATTATTATATTGGCGATGAAATGAAGCTGCAGCAGGTTCTGATCAATATACTCGGCAACGCAGTCAAGTTTACACCGTCTGGCGGTACCGTCACGCTTGTTGTGGAGACGATCGCAAGATTCAATAAAAGATCCACGCTTCGCTTTATTATCAGCGATACAGGCATAGGGATGAGCCGGGAGTTTCTCCCTAAGCTGTTCGATGCATTCAGTCAGGAGGATTCATCCAGCACAAGCCGCTTCGGAAGCACCGGTCTGGGCATGGCCATAACCAGAAACATCATTGAGCTGATGAACGGAACGATCTCGGTAGAGAGTGAAAAGCAAAAGGGAACGACGTTTACTGTCACGGTCACGCTGGCTGAAAGCGACCGCAAAAGCATCGATGAAGAGAAAACTGACCTGCAGCCCCATGAAATGTGCGTGCTGGTGATCGATGATGATCCGATCGCCTGCGAACATGCCCAGCTTGTGCTGGGACAGGTGGGCGTGGAATGTGAAAAGGCGCTTTCCGGAGCGGAAGGTCTGCGGATGGTGAAAGTCCGTCATGCCAGACGGGAACCTTATAACCTGATCCTGGTGGACTGGCGCATGCCTGACATGGACGGCATGGAAACTACCCGGCAGATACGGGCTGCCGTGGGCACGGAAACACCAGTGATCATACTTACTTCATATAACTGGGATGAGATCGAGGATGAAGCGAAGGCGGCAGGTGTGGATACATTCGTTGCAAAACCGCTTTTCGCCGGGACTGTGCTTGATGAGTTCAGGGAGGCGTTCAAAAGGAAAAATCCGAAGCTTGAACGTGAAACGGCAGATCTCAGATCCCGCAGAGTTCTGCTGGCTGAAGATGTCACGGTAAATGCCGAAATAATGATAATGGTGCTCTCCATGCGTGAGATGCAGGTGGATCATGCGGAAAACGGACGCATTGCCGTAGAGATGTTTGAAGGGCATGAAGAGGGTTATTATGATGCTGTTCTGATGGATCTGCGCATGCCTGAAATGGACGGACTTGAGGCGACCAGAAGGATCAGGGCCATGAACAGACGCGATGCAAAGAGCATTCCTATCATAGCGTTAACCGCAAACGCCTTTGATGAAGATGTTCAGCAGAGCATGCAGGCAGGTCTGAATGCGCACCTCAGCAAACCGGTGGAACCGGACATATTGTTTGAAACGCTTGAAGAGCTCCTGCACCATTAGCGGAGAAGCCTTCGGGGTCAGTATTCAGAAGATGCTCAAAAAATAGAAATGCCTGCGGTTATCAGCGCATTGCACCTGTACCGCAGGCGTTTTTATTGCTGTGATCTTAAGGTATAATGAAAAAAGAATTCAGGCGTTTTCAAAGGTGACGGAGCACAGGATAATGAAATCGATTTTGATCAAAGATACGACTCAGGAGGAGAGGGAACGGATCGTTGCGGATTCCATAGGGAATATCAACGGATATTGTGATGGCTGCGCTGCAGGACTTGCGGAGATGTATCAGGATTACATTGATGGCAAGAAGGAGATCCGTGATATCAATATGGAGTTTGTTATGAATAAAAGTTTTGTTTCTGTCTGTGATAACTCAACAGGAGATACAATGAAAGTCGAACAGTTTGTAATGGCATATGGAGCTGAACAGGATAGGATAAGAGCTATCCTTCCAGACGGGTTTGAGTCGCTTCGCCCGGTTCTTCGAATAAATACTGAGATCAGAGACGAAAAAGACGTGTACCTTGAATTTAATACACCGGTCGGGTATCATGGCAAACGCGGGTGGTTAAACATCGATAACTGGGAAAGCACGAAAGACACTCTCTCCTTTGACAGGACCGGCAGGACGGTCAGGATCACATCTCCGTTTCTGACGCTAACATATACGGGCGCAGGTATTGAAGGGGGCTGCCCTGCTGAGAAAGATAATGACGGATGTTTCTTCATGTCAGACAGAGTTTCGTTCAGAACAGCCGAAGTAATCACCGCTAATAAGGAGTTCTGTGACTGTGAATTTGCCTGGCATTTCAATGAAGGTGATGCACGGGGCGTGAGCATCGGGAAAACAATTCCTGCATTCATGGAAGATATTGAACACCAATATGATAAGGCTGATTTCACAGCCGAGAATGCAGCTGCGATTCCTTGCAGACAGGTTCTTGGTGCATACATAGTGAGATTTGAAAGATGACATGCTGCGAATGCATATATTGCAGTCAGAATAACAAATATCTGTTTATAGAGGTGGGTAATGACTGGGATCAGACTCGTTCCTCTTGAGAGGAATGACAGGGAACAATTTATATTGGACAACCAGGAGGCTTTCAACTACGGCGCTCTTGAAGAGTTTGGAATGCGTGATGATCATCCGGACCCAAACGGACATTATGATGGAGATGGCAATACAGAGAATGAAAAGGACGGAATGTTCCGGTTTCAGAAGAAGATGAAGCAGACCGTTTCCGATATGTGATAAACTATGTTTTATTAAAGAACAACAGGCTGATTAAAGGGGCGTCATGAAAGGAAAAAGAGGACATAGAGATCCTGAAAAAACGAAAAAAAAATAAACGCAGGCTTCATAAGTGCATAGAGTATAAAGGAAGAAACTGATTATTAAGAAGAGCAGGGTGTCCGTTCTTCAAAGTGTAACCATAGCAGATTCGGACAATATATCGCTGCAACTAATAACAACATAATATGTTAACTTTGGTTGGTTGTCCGCAGGGCAACCAACTTTTACAATATTCATAACAATCAAACAAATTGGATAAATTTGATAAAACGAATCGAAAGGAATTGATATGAATATTGTAGAACTGGCGGATGTATGCAAGACTTATCCGTCTTTCCGGTTGAAAGAAGTCAGCTTCTCACTGGAAAAGGGCAAAATCACCGGCTTCATCGGCCGAAACGGTGCCGGCAAAACCACAACAATAAAATCGATGCTGAATCTGATCCATACAGACAGCGGGGAAATCTCATACTTCGGCGTGCCGCTTTCCGGCAATGAGAAGGAGATCAAGCAGAGAATCGGCTATTCCACCGGCACTGTCAGCTGGTATCCAAGAAAGAAAATAAGCGAGATAGTGGAAGTTACCAGAAGCTTTTACCCTGATTGGGACGAGGCGGCCTACCGTAAATACCTGGGATTGTTCGGATTGGACGAGAATAAGAAACCTATAGAGCTTTCGGAAGGAATGAAGGTAAAATTCAATCTGCTCCTTGCTCTTTCCCACAAAGCAGAAGTTCTGATTCTGGATGAGCCGACAAGCGGTCTTGATCCGTTTTCCAGAGATGAGCTTCTCGAGTTGTTCAAAACACTTAAAGAACATGGAGTTACCATATTCTTTTCAACTCATATAACGTCAGATCTTGAGAGATGCGCGGACAATATTATCTATATAAGCGATGGTAAAATCAAAGCCGCCTGTTCAAAGGCAGACTTCATGCATGATCAGGGAGGACCGGGAGAAACACTCGAAGAAATTTTCCTGAGGCTTGAAAGAGAGGTGAGATCATGAATGCGCTATTGAAAAAAGAAATGCGCCTCAGCGCTCAGCTCCTGACTTATCTGTTCATCGGGTTTGCTTTTATGACGATGCTGCCGGGATACCCGATACTCTGCGGTGTGTTTTTCATAAACCTTGGGATATTCCAGAGCTTTCAGAGTGCCAGAGAGGCCAACGACATAGTTTTCTCAGCTCTGCTGCCGGTAGCTAAGCGTGATGTAGTCAGAGGAAAGTACCAGTTCTCAGTCATGATAGAGCTGTGCGGGTTTGCACTGATGGCGATTTTGACCCTCGTGCGAATGACAGCCCTGTCAGATGCGGCTTTGTACCGTCGGAATGCACTGATGAACGCAAACCCATTCTATCTGGGATGTGCGCTGGTGGTTTTCGGAGTGTTCAATCTGATCTTTCTCGGAGGATTTTTCAGGACGGCTTATAGCCTTGGAAAACCGTTCATCACATACATCATTGTGAACTTCCTTCTGATAGGAATCGCCGAGGCATTGCATCATTTCCCTGGGATGGAAGCTCTTAACGCTTTCGGATTTGACCACATCGGTTTGCAATTGCTGACTCTGCTCGCCGGGGCAATGCTATATATACTGCTGACTGTCATGTCGTATAATAAGGCGTGTGAGAATTTTGAAAGAATCGATCTCTGAAGAGGTGACGAAATGCTGAAAGACAACCTTATAATGCTCAGAAAACTTAATGGCTATTCGCAGGAGCAGATAGCTGAAAAGATAGACATTTCACGTCAGGCGTATGCAAAGTGGGAGAGCGGGGCTACTATCCCGGATGTTGACAAAGCGGCTCTGCTCGCAAGGGTTTACGGAGTGACATTAGACAGCCTGCTGAAGACAGAAACGATTGAAGGAGTCGGAATAGTTCCTCCTGCCGAAAAAGGAAAGAATATCTGGGGTACAGTCACGTTTGGAGACAGAGGACAGATAGTCATTCCTAAGGCGGCCCGTGATCATCTCGGGATCAAAGGCGGAGACCGCATGATCGTTGCGAGTGATGATGTGGGTATCGCATTGATCCCTGCAGAGTTCTTCGAAAGCAAAATGCGGGAGATCATGAACAAGTTATCTGAAAAATGAATAAAAGATATATTGACTAACGACCGAACGATAGGGAGCAAAGGAAGGAAACAAAAGTGTTTTGCAGAATGAGTGAAAATGCCGATGCCAGATATGGGAATAAATCATTGCTCACATTTTTCGCGCTTGTGATCATTCTGTCGCTGATAGCAGAGGCCTGGATTGTAACGGGCGGACCGGACTGGATGTATTTTGTCCTTATGTGGATCCCTGCTTTCTCAGCGGTCATTGCAAGTGCAGTTGCACTTAAAGAAGGCAAGGCGAAATTTGGCTTAAAGAGTTTTCTTTCCGGGCTTGGGATAAGAAAATGCAGGATCCGTTACATACTGCTTGCGGTGCTTATTCCGCTTATCTATCTGCTGATCCCTTATATGATTTACTGGAAGACACATCCGGACAATTTCGGCTATACAGGTGTAGCACTTCAGGTAGTATTAAAAGATTGCCTTCCAATGATGGTAATCGGGATTTTCCCCAACATTATCTCAGCAATGGGTGAGGAGATAGGCTGGCGGGGGTATATGCTTCCTGCAATTACGAAAAGAAGCAGTCTTATAAAAGCGCTCATAGTTACGGGCCTGTTCTGGGCATGCTGGCATCTGCCGCTGCTCGCATTCGGAGACTATATGACTGGTGCGCCGGTATGGTATAAGCTGCCTGCATTCGTGCTTTGCATCTTACCGGTCGGGATCATCATCGGCGGACTGACATACATGAGCAACAGCGTATGGCCGGCCGCCTTTCTACATGCGGCACACAACAACTTTGATCAGGCAGTATTTGGCGTAATAACAAGAGGCGACAACATGATGTACTACGTAAGTGAGACCGGGTTTCTCACAATAATATGCGCATGGGTGATCGCGATCATAATGATCGTCAAAATCAAAGATATTGCAGCAAAAGAAAGTGGTAATATATAACACGCGCATTTTAAATACTCAACAGCCATGCAATCTGCATTTTGTAAAGGAGCATAATTAATGTCCCGAATCATCAAAAATCCGGGACATTTTTATATACAACAAATATGGTATTATGAAGGAAACACAAGAACCGGACAAATCAGCATTTGACGAGCTGTCGCTGAACCGGGAGTTTCAGGTACCGGAAGGGCTTGAAATGGATGGAGCCTTCATATGCAAATTTATGCGGGTCATCCGGAACAAAAGCAGTAACAGGATTGCACGGAACGCAAGGGTCATGTGGATCCGAAGCAAAGGGAACGCAAGGGTCACACGGGACATGACTTGCATAGTTACCCGCAAAATTCAATTTTAAGGGGAAGCCTACAAATTCACGTTTGCCGATTAGCAGCAGGTTGTTGGATCTGCAGATTTTAACCGAGGAGGAGCCAATTATGGATAAACTATTTGATTTTGGCAATCGTTACGCAAGAGAAAGTACTTGGAAGGATTTTGCGCTTGTTAAGTTTTGCCTGTTCTCAATGGGACTGGCAGCAGGGACACAGATTCCGGAAAAACATAAGAAGAAGGCTATTGGAGCTGCGGCCTGTGTATTTGCAGCAACATACATCCCTCTTATGTCGAAAGTATTCCGTCTTGCGTTCAGGAGGGCTTGAGCATAATGATAACTGAAATACTTAAGGACAGATTTTATCAGAATATGACAAGACACCCTGACCTGAAATGGGACTTAGTCGAAGCTCGCTTGAACGAAAACAAGGAAGTACTTGAGGTGCTGAAGCGCATGGAGGAAAGCGGCGGCGAGCCGGACACTATTGGTATAGATGAATCCAGCGGAAAAATCATTTTCTGTGATTGTTCAATCGAAACTCCCGTTGGCCGCAGAAGCCTTTGCTATGATGATGAAGCTTTGGAAAAGCGAAAAAAGAACCCGCCTGCGGGCAGCGCCATGCATCAGTCCAGGGAGATGGGTGTATCCATGCTAACTGAAGAGCTGTACAGGCGGTTGCAGGAACTTGGGCCGTTTGATCAGAAAACGTCAAGCTGGATAGCAACTCCGTATGATGTCCGCAGCAAAGGAGGCGCTTTGTTCTGTGAGCGCCGCTATGGTATTGTGTTTACATTTCACAATGGCGCGGATTCATACTACTCTGTGCGTGGGTGGAGAGGCTATATAACGGTTTGATATATTCGCGTTTGCGGTACTTCTGAAGCGGGTGATCGTAATTGCCCGCTTTTTTATTGTTGTGTTTCAAGCGGCCTGGGAGCCTGTTAAGATTTCGCTAAGCATCTGAAAAAACCTCAAAAAACAAAATAATTAAAGTATAGTAATTATATGAAAAAGAAGCCTGTATTACCTGAAAAACTGAAGGATTGTCTGATTACCGCAGGTATTCTTTCTGTTGCCTCGATAATATGCATGATTCTGCGTCGATTCAGCTCTACAGATACACATGTCCCGATGCTGTTTGTCCTGGCGGTCCTTTGTGTATCACGCTTTACCCATGGATATGTCTACGGGATAATTGCATCCTTGCTGGCAGTAATTGGCGTTAATTATGCGTTCACCTATCCTTACTTTAAGTTTAACTTTACACTTACAGGCTATCCACTGACTTTTCTGGCTATGCTGGCAGTATCCCTAACGGTATGCACCATGACAAGCAGGATCAAAGCGCAGGAGATAATTCATCTGGAAATAGAAACGGAAAAAATGCGCAGTAATCTGCTGCGTTCGGTATCTCATGATATTCGAACGCCCCTCACATCAATTACGGGAAATGTGTCTGCAATACTGGATAATGATGGAAAGCTTGAAAAGTTTCAGATAAAGATGCTTCTGGAAGATATACGAAGAGAGGCCGAATGGCTTAACCGTATTGTCGAAAACATTCTGTCCATTACAAAAATCAACAGTGATGTTGCGAAAATCAGGAAAGAACAGGAGCTTGCAGAGGAAATTGCAAGCAGTGCTGTGAATAAATTTCACCGAAGGTATCCGGATATCCCTGTCTGCGTATCTGTTCCGGACGATGCTCTGCTTGTACCGATGGATGCAGTTCTGATAGAGCAGGTGCTTTTCAACCTGATGGAAAATGCAGTTCTGCATGGAAAGACCACCTCCCATATCGAACTGCGGGTCTCGGTTAAAGATAATCAGGCAGTCTTTGAGGTTGAAGATGACGGTATAGGAATTTCTGAAGATCTCATGCTGCATCTTTTTGATGGCACACTTCCTATTGGAGAGCGTGGCGATGGCTCCGGACACAATATGAAAATAGGACTTTCAATCTGCCGGTCAATTATAGAAGCGCATAGTGGAACGATAGCTGCAGAAAACAAGGATGAGGGAGGGTCCCGCTTTTATTTCGAACTCCCTTTAGACAGTATGCAGTATTCATAGACACAGATTTGCCAGGAGAATAATAGGTATAAGGACTTATGGAGATTAGAGACAGAATAGTAGTCATAGAGGATGACAGCAGCATCCTCAATCTGCTAAAAACACTGCTTAAAGCTAACAACTATGACGTGCTGGTCACAGCTTCGGGCGCAGAGGCGCTCACAATAGTATCATCCCATTGCCCGGATCTGGTTATCCTTGATCTCGGGCTCCCTGACATGGACGGAACGGAGCTTCTCAAGTCTCTGCGTGAGTGGTCTTCGATTCCCGTTATCGTGCTTTCTGCAAGAGATCATGAAAAGGATAAAGTAGAAGCACTTGATTTGGGGGCAGATGATTATATAACTAAACCTTTCGGCACCTCAGAGCTTCTTGCAAGGATTCGTTCAGCATTAAGGCACAGGCGTACAGCAATAGATGCAGGACTTGCCATGCAAAACGGAGTTCTGCATATAGGCAGCCTTACGATAGATTACAACAAGCACCGGGTACTGAAGGATGACCGTGATGTAGGACTGACTCAAACAGAATTCCGCCTGGTTGCACTGCTTGGCAGATATGCCGGGCGGGTAATTACTTATGATATGATACTCCGCGAAATATGGGGACCTAACCTGAAAAATGACAATCGGATTCTGCGGGTGAACATGGCAAATATCCGAAGGAAGATAGAAAACCATCCTGCGGAACCGGAGTTCATTTTTACAGAGGCAGGTGTAGGTTATTTCCTGAGAGAACCGGATTGATATCAGGCATTCTTATCATAGCTAGCTGCTAAGAAGATTTTACTAAGTGTTAAGCTTCCGTTAACAATGTGCTCTTCCCTGCAAAGGAACCGTTAAAAAAGGTTTTTCACTGTTGATATTCATGAAAGAAGATTGAATAATTTTTTTTGGATTGTTCAATAAAATCACAGACCTGGCCACACAAGGCAAAGGAGACGATGTGGCAGAAAAATTTCGCAGCGCATTGAACCGGATAATACTTTTTCTTATAGCCGCTGGCATGATCTTGGGGCTTATTTATTCTGTTGTATGCGACGAATCATACGATACTATTCGCGGGGGTTGTGAATATCAGAATGAAATGAGTGCTCCTGCTTTGCCTGCGATGTCTGACCTTATTGCAGACAGTTCTGCTAATGTAGATCTTACTCGCTTTCTGACTGAAAGAGACAGATCAGGAAAACAGCTTCTTGCCAGTCCAGATAATATCAATTGGGCTGATTTCACAAACTGTGGAATCCATTCTGTTAACCTTTGCATGTTCCTCTTATGCGTGCTTTTCTGCACATCATTCAAACATATCTTTTTTATTCATCTTAAGGATGGAAACAAATAGCCGCACTCTCTTATGGCCTTAAGACACATCTGTTTTGATGTGTCTGTTTTGTATATTTATCTGTAAATGGCCCTGAGAGAGGCGGCAGGTTTTTGTCCGCCCCTCTATACCAACACCAACGCTCAAAAACTTCCTTGGGGTGGCAAATCTTCCGTCTCTCCCAGGGTCATATATAATTGGTATTTTTCAGCGCACAGCCCCCAACAGATAATTATTTGGTGAAATTCTTGTTTGATAAGCAGTTATTGATGAATTAACAAGGAGGTTTCTTATGAGTATTAGTGAGTTTATAGGCTGGTTAGACGGTCTTGTATGGGGTACCGTAATGATGGTTCTCATCATCGTTGTAGGTATTCTCCTGTCCGTCAGAACCAAGTTCCACCCACAGAGAAGGCTTGGATTATCCCTCAGATACGCCGTAACGAACGAGGAAGGCGCAGAGGGAGACGTAACTAGCTTCGGAGCTCTGACAACAGCTCTCGCTGCTACAGTTGGTACAGGAAACATCGTAGGTGTATCCACAGCTATCATGGGCGGCGGTCCTGGAGCTCTCTTCTGGATGGAGTTCGCAGCATTCTTCGGAATCGCTACAAAGTACGCAGAAGGTGTTCTTGCTGTTAAGTACAGACATGTAAAAGAAGACGGCTCGATCCTTGGCGGACCTTTCTACTACATTGAAAAGGGCATGGGCCCTAAGTGGAAATGGCTCGGCAAGCTGTTCGCTCTCTTCGGCTCACTCGCCGGAGCTCTCGGT
>JAFVPI010000116.1 GCA_017505405.1 Mogibacterium sp. | reverse complement strand
TTGCAGCGAGTTTCAGGCGTCCCATGAATTTCTCCGCCGCAGCTCTGTCTTCGAGCTCGAACGAAACGACTCCGCATCCGCCGTTTGGCATATATTTTCTGGCGATCTCATAATACGGATCTCCCGGAAGTCCGGAGTAGCTGACCTTCTTTACTTTAGGATGCTCGTTCAGGAACTCCGCAACAGCCTGACCGTTCTCTACGTGCTTAGGCATGCGGACATGGAGTGATTCGAGACCCAGATTGAGCAGGAATGCATTCTGCGGCGACTGGATGCTTCCGAAATCTCTCATAAGCTGTGAAGTCGCCTTGGTGATAAACGCTCCCTCATTTCCGAACTTCTCCGCATAAATGATCCCATGATAGGAATCGTCAGGTGTTGTAAGGCCAGGGAACTTGTCCTTATGAGCCATCCAGTCGAATCTGCCTGAGTCAACAATAGCTCCGCCAACTGCGGCACCATGTCCGTCAAGGTACTTGGTCGTCGAATGTGTAACTATATCCGCGCCCCATTCTATCGGTCTGCAGTTTACAGGTGTCGGGAAAGTATTGTCTACGATCAGAGGCACGCCGTGTTCATGCGCAGCTTTTGCGAACTTCTCTATATCGAGAACAGTAAGTGCAGGGTTCGCTATAGTCTCGCCAAAGACTGCTTTTGTGTTTTCCCGGAATGCAGCGTTCAGCTCTTCCTCTGTGCAGTCCGGAGAAAGGAATGTTGCGCTTATGCCCATCTTTGCCATGGTCACTGAGATCAGGTTGAATGTTCCTCCGTATATCGATGCGGACGAGACGATGTGATCCCCTGATTCACATATATTGAACAAAGAAAAGAAATTAGCTGCCTGACCGGAAGATGTAAGCATTGCTGCCGTGCCGCCCTCAAGAGCCGCTATCTTGGCTGCGACCATGTCGTTGGTCGGATTCTGAAGTCTGGTATAAAAGTAACCGGATGCTTCAAGGTCGAACAGTTTTCCCATGTCTTCGCCGGTATCGTACTTAAAAGTCGTCGACTGTATTATAGGGATCTGCCTTGGCTCTCCGTTGCCCGGTGTATATCCTGCCTGAACACATTTAGTTCCGAGTTCGTAATCTTTCATTTTCCCTGATGCCTCCTTTTTCTGTTTTCATAATAAAAAATCTTACTGAAAAAAACATGATCATGCAAGTGACCGGACTCTGTTTTTCTCTGCAAATATGATTTGACAGCATGTGAGGCGGCATAATATCATAATTAAACGTTATTAACCGCAGGTCCGGGACAGGAGAAGTCAATCAATGCCGATCAAGATACAGAACGATCTTCCGGTCAAAAAGATACTGGAGGATGAAAACATATTCGTAATGGATGAGAGCCGGGCGGTCTCTCAGGATATAAGGCCGCTTGAGATCGCCATTCTCAATCTCATGCCGCTGAAGGAAGATACCGAGCTTGACATACTCAGAGTCCTTTCGAATTTTCCTATTCAGCTGGAGATCACATTCCTTACTACAGCAACCCACCGCGGCACTCACGTGGACAGATCCCATCTCAACAAGTTCTATCAGACATTCAAAGATGTCAGATACAAACGCTTTGACGGGCTGATCATCACAGGCGCTCCGGTGGAACAGCTGGAATTCGAAGAAGTCAACTACTGGGACGAGCTTTGTCAGATATTTGAATGGTCGAAGACACATGTCTACTCCACATTCCACATCTGCTGGGGCGCACAGGCCGGTCTTTACTACCACCACGGGATACAGAAGCGGAGGCTGCCTGAAAAGCTGAGCGGTGTGTATCTTCACCGCGTCATTCACAGGAAGAAGATCCTGATGAGAGGAATGGATGATATATTCTTTGTTCCCCAGTCGAGGTATACAGGTCTCGATGAAGAAAAAGTCAGAAGCAATCCTGAGCTCTATGTTGTTGCTGACAGTCCTGAGGCCGGTAGCTATCTGATCCTTGCTTACTCATCCAGGCAGGTGTTTGTTACAGGGCACTCGGAATATGACAGATATGACCTTGATAAAGAGTACAAGCGGGATCTCGCAAAGGGTCTGGACCCGGCCATCCCGGTCAACTACTATCCGGGCGATGATCCGTCCAGGGAACCGATACTCTCCTGGCGTTCAAGCTCCAACTGCACCTATACAAACTGGCTGAATCTTGTGTACCAGGACACACCATACGACCTCAGTGAGCTGAGACCGATCGAAGAAGACAGTTACCTGATAAAGAACACGCTTGAATAGCCTGTATCATCACAAAGTAAGAGCACCGGAGCAGTACATAATGTACCGCTTCGGCGCTTATTATTTTTGCGTTTTTTAACGTGTCATGTTTATCCGGCCGTCGATACCGATCTGAACGCTTTGCATATCATCGGATGCGTGAATGTGAATTTCAAATACGGAGGCTCGACCCGCTGTATTATCACCTCATTCGGAGAAGCCTTTACCATCACGGCATCCGCATGCACAAACCCGTCATCTGCGCAAGTATCGGCCCCCCCGCTGCATTCGCAGATATTGACCAGCGGTCGTGACTCTTTCAGAATACAATTGAAAGCATCTTCTGCCAGCACTACTGCCTCAGCGTCTGTGCTGTAATTATAAACCGCACGGCTTTCAAGACCTATAGCGCTTGTTCCCGCTATACATGCCGCGCCCGGGCGTATGAACAATGTGTGTGAAAAAAGCTTTCCGGCACTTTTGCGGCAATAAAAGGATGATATCCTACCTGAAAGATACAGAGGCATCCACCATTCCACAGCGCTGATCAGCTCCGGCATCGATCTGTCAACGGTGTGAATAATGCGGATATTTACCTTCCTGCGGATCAGTTCGCTCATCAGCACCTTCAGGGTCAGTCCGTACTCACCTCCCATCCAGTTCATCGATTGATCGGAATAAAGCAATAAGTCCCGCTCCCCGTTCCGGATCATCTCCGACAGAAACCGAGTGACAGCAGACCGGATGCCGTCGACACCTACATATTTCATCTCATTTCCGCATTCAATACCGGTGTCGTTCTCTTCACATCCCTTCAGCACCTTCTCCAGATCGTACTCCATTGAGACCTCTGCCCGGGCAGCCCTGATAATATCGCTGATCGAAGCAATGGTTCCCATCAGTTCCTCGGCCGCCAGATGCCCTGTTACTGATCCGTATCCGAAAAGCCATCTGCGGAGTCCGTCCGCACCATCTTTTTCTGTGATTTCCGCTTCAGACAATGCAGTCAGATCATACATCTCTGAAAGCTTTCCCTCTGCGGCAATAAATTCCAGGACAGACTCACAGATCTGCATAAGATAAGGAGAACGGTATTTGGGTATCCTCTCTCCGCGGCGTAGTCTGCTTATATAAGAAGGATCGAGACCTGACTCTATTCCGAGTCTTCGATTGCTGAGGCCTGCGATCCTCATCAGGCTGTCGAGACGTCTCGAGAATTCCGTTGAGGGGTGGGACTCCCTGCTGACTTCGGCCGGCCTTGATTCTTTTCTTTTATTATAAGTCCTGATATACGGAGGCTCATCTTCATACAGCCACCTGACCAGTTTTTCACGGGTTGCATCATCACTGTCACGAAGATTCGCACCGCACAGCATGCGGAGTTCACCTGAAAGGTCCCTTTGGCGTGCGACTTCCATGAATCCGTCTGTAAGGCAGCGTATAGTGGGGCTTGAAGGCCGCGGTGTACGGACTCCGTTCTTTATGCGGTTCAGATTCGATGGTGTGCAGCCTCCTGCCCTCGCTACATCACTGATAGTTACATCCATCTCATCAAGCACTGATCTGATACGGTCTGACAGCATGGTTTCTCTCCTTCTCTTACAGATCCGGGGCGTTATATGACAACATAATAACAAAATGTGACAAATTTGTCACTTGTGCCAGATGAATGACACAGCTGTGAAGCATACTGCATCTCTGCTACCATATTTTCAGAAGGTATTTGAAAAAATACGGAAGGAGGCTTGGATGAAAAAACACATTTCATTAATAATTCTCATGGTCATTCTGTGTGCTTCGGCGATAGCTATGGCATCCTGCGGAAAGGATAAAACCGATTATGAGAACCTTCGTGACGTATCCTGGGAAGGTACCGAGCTGACTGTCACTCTCGGAGAAAACAGGAGCACAGGCTGTGAGTGGACGACCAAGCCCGAGGATGACTCTGTTATCGACTATTCGGTCAACCGTGTCTTCCATCTTGCAGGCAGTGAGGTAACCAAAGGAGAAGCGATCGGCTCGCTGGAAGCCGGATTCAAGGGCAAGGGAGCCGGCACATCCCGGATCATATGCACTACCCCTGTAGGCTGGGACGGAACGGGAGACGGACTTGTTTACATAGTGACAGTCACAGTAAATGAGGATGGTACGATCGAAAGCGCAGAAGGCGAAGAATCCGCCGCTCTGCCTGCAGATGTAACTTCTGATTCAGAATATACAGTTGAGAAATACTTTTCTGAGCATCCTGATGTTCTTGATGAGATAAAGAAGAGTTTCAATGAAGATGAGGATTACAGCGGAGTGGCAGAACTGGATGTAACAGCGGAAGGCAATACTTTGTCCTACATCTATACGTTCAAGGAGACTTATCCGGAAGAGAACCTCGAGGCCTTCAGGGCGGACCTTAAGGAAAGCATGGAGGGAGAGATCGCTGACGATATGAGCCAGAGGGTCCCTCTCATGGAGAAGGAATTCGGCGTAAAAGGTCTTAAGATCTATATGGAATACCGGAACGGGGACGGATCTGTGATCTATGGCGATAACATCAACTGATATCAGGTTTACGGAGGTGAAAAATGAAAAAACGTCTATTTATAATACTCATAGCCGCTCTTATGGTGTTGATGCTGGCAGCCTGCGGCTCTTCATCCCAGAGCAGTGATCAGGAAGGTGCAGAAGCAGCAGAGAGCGAAGGATCCGCTGCAGCCGAAGATGCTGTACACCCTTACGCATGGCTGGGTCTTCAGGACATGCCTGAATGCAGCTATCTGGATATACTTTCGACAAAACATTTCATAAAGGAATCTGATATGTATATTGGGGGCATGTCATATGTCAGCAAGGAGACGAACGCAGAGGACGGTATCAATACGTTCAAAGAGGATGAAAGCAGCAAGCGTTATTCCGTTGGCGGCAGGATCCTTTCTATAAACAAAAATAACAAGACATATATGGAAGAAGATATGAGTGACATGGCCGAATCGGCACAGGAGCAGTATACTTCCGCCATGGAGAACGGTACCAATCTGTATGGCCGCAGCTTTACGGGGACCGGTTCAGAGGCTGTACCGATCTACAGCGAACAGACAGACGACAAAAGTGAATACGAATACTATGAATACCACTATCCTGAGCTTGAGGAATCCGGTGACTCGTACATAGAACGCTTCTATCTGAAGGATGGCGATGTGTTCGCAATCTATAATAAAACTACCTGGGGCGATACCGTGATCGAATCCACAGAGATAATAAATAAGATGTCAGGAGATATACCGGAAGGCACATTTGAGCTTCCTGACGTCTCAGACTACGAAAAGCTCGAACTCTGATCATTGATGGAACAGGAGGTGCACTAATGGGAATTGCAGGTTTCTCGTTATTTGTTTTAGGCATTATTTTAATTATCAGCTATGCAGTAAGTAAGAAAAAGAATGCCCGCTGCTCTGCACAGACACAGGGAACATTGATCGATGTCTTTGAAACAGAGAACTCCAACGGGAGTACCGGACACTCGTTTACTTATTCATATACTGTAGACGGAGTTGAGTATAAGCTCAAATCCAATGCTTATACTGAGGCAAGTAATGTCGGAGACACTTTGACCATATGGTATAATCCGAAAAAGCCGAAAGACGCGCAGCCGTTCCACTACGAAACGATGAAGGTCTACAAAGCTATTCTCTTTGCCGGGATCGCATCGATTCTGATCGGGATCGTTCTGTGCTTTATTGCCCTGTAAACGGGCCATTCCTGAGACACTGATGCAGATAAAAAGCCGCAGCGCCTTTAATTTCTAGGCATTGCGGCTTCTCTGCTACTATTCGAATTCGATTGTGCTTACAGGCTTGTCCGAGATGTCCCACATTACTCTGTTGACACCCGGAACTGTCGCTATGATGCGGTCTCTCATTCTCTTCAGCATCTCCCAAGGGATCTCTACTGATTCAGCAGTAACTGCATCGACCGTGTTGATGGCTCTTATGATGACCGGCCATCCCATGTATCTCTTGCCGTCCTTGATGCCTGTCGACTGCATGTCAGGAATGACTGCGAAGTACTGCCAAGGAACGTTCTCCATCTTGCCGATCTCTTCCCTTACGATGGCATCAGCTTCTCTGAGAGCTTCAAGTCTGTCTCTTGTGATGGCTCCGGTGCATCTTACGCCGAGTCCCGGGCCAGGGAACGGCTGTCTGTAAACCATGCTGTCAGGCAGTCCGAGTGCAGAACCTACGACTCTTACCTCATCCTTGTAAAGCAGCTTCACAGGCTCAACCAGCTCAAACTGGAGATCTTCAGGAAGTCCGCCTACATTGTGGTGTGCCTTTACTCCGTCGGATTCGAGGATGTCAGGATAAATGGTGCCCTGCCCGAGGAAAGCGATCCCGTCGAGTTTGGCAGCTTCTTCGGCGAACACATCGATAAATTCCTTGCCGATGATCTTACGCTTGGTTTCAGGATCATCCACTCCTGCAAGCTTGTCGAGGAATCTGTCTACAGCGTCTACATAGATAAGATTAGCGCCCAGCTCCTCCCTGAACACCTTGATGACCATCTCAGGCTCTCCCTTGCGGAGAAGTCCGTGGTTTACATGAACGCAGACCAGATTATCGCCTATTGCCTTGATAAGCAGTGCAGCCACTACACTCGAGTCAACGCCGCCTGAAAGAGCAAGAAGCACCTTCTTATCTCCTACCTGCGCCTTGATCTCAGCGAGCTGCTCCTCGATGAACCTGTCAGCGAGTGCACGTGTCGTGATACGTTCCATTGTTTCCGGTCTGATGTCAGCCATTTTCTATACCTCCATGAAACTCAAATGAGTGATACTAACTCTGTATGCAGTTAACGTCCGCCGCCCGAAGTGCGGCCCGAAACTTCCTTAAGAATAACATCGTGCGCTCCGCCTTCCACGATGCTGACAGCCGATACAAGTGTCAGCTTTGCATTCTTGTGGAAGTCAGGAATATTGAGAGCGCCGCAGTTGCACATCGTGGATTTTACCTTGCCCAGCGACATCTGTACGTTGTCATGGAGTGATCCGGCATATGGCACATATGAGTCTACGCCCTCCTCGAATTTGAGCTTCGCATCGCCGCCGAGATCGTATCTCTGCCAGTTGCGGGCTCTCGCCGAACCTTCGCCCCAGTATTCCTTGACATAGGTCCCGTTGAGCATGAGCTTTGCAGAAGGAGATTCGTCGAATCTTGCAAAGTATCTGCCGAGCATGATGAAGTCGGCTCCCATTGCGAGAGCAAGTGTCATGTGATAGTCATAAACGATCCCGCCGTCAGAGCAGATCGGCACATAGACGCCGGTCTTCTTGTAATACTCATCTCTGGCCTGGGCTACCTCGATCACTGCCGAAGCCTGTCCGCGTCCGATTCCCTTCTGCTCGCGGGTGATGCAGATGGAGCCGCCGCCTATGCCGACTTTTACGAAGTCCGCGCCGCAGTCAGCAAGGAAGTTGAATCCGTCAGCATCCACTACATTGCCTGCTCCTACCTTGACGGTATCGCCGTAATTGTCTCTGATCCACTTCAGGGTCACTGCCTGCCATTCGGAGTAGCCTTCGGACGAATCGATCGTGAGGATGTCAACGCCCGCCTTTACCAGCGCAGGAACTCTCTCCTGATAGTCTCTGGTATTGATGCCGGCTCCGACGATGTATCTCTTGTCTTTATCAAGCAGCTCCAGCGGATGCTCTTTATGCGAATCGTAGTCCTTGCGGAATACGAAGGATGTCAGTCTCTGTTTGTCATCGATTATAGGCAGCTGATTCACCTTGTTGTCCCAGATGAGGTCGTTTGCTTCAGAAAGAGTGATCCCCTCATTTCCGTAAACCATCTTGTCGAAAGGAGTCATGAATTCCGACACCTTTGTATCAAGGCTCATGCGTGAGATCCTGTAATCCTTGCTCGTAACGATGCCCAGGAGCTTTCCGTCAGCTGTTCCGTCTTCCGTGATGGCTATGGTGGAATGACCCTTCTCAGCCTTGAGATCGAGCACATCCTTAAGAGTGGCATCCGGTCTCAGATTGGAGTCACTCGGTACGAATCCAGCCTTATAGCTTTTTGCCTTTCTGACCATTTCAGCCTGGCTGGCTATGGACTGCGAACCGAAGATGAACGAAATGCCGCCTTCCTTCGCAAGGGCTACAGCCATGTTGTTGTCGGATACAGCCTGCATGACAGCGGATGTCAGAGGAATGTTCATTGACAGAGCAGGCTCCTCGCCTTTTCTGAATTTAACTACCGGAGTCTTTAGAGATACATTCTCCGGCCTTGCCTCCATTCCGGAGTATCCCGGTATGAGCAGATATTCGTTGAACGTTCTTGATGGTTCCTTGAGAACAGTTGCCATATTTCACCTCTCCTTATACTTTTTAAGTGAAAACGGTTGATTGTTAACCGTTAGATTAAACTAACTTTTGCGCGTTTCAGCACTGTTTCACCCAATATAGCACTAATTCATGGGCAAATAAAGCGTTTTTGCGATGTTTGACAAAACTAACTTTTCAGCATATTGCACCTTTCTTCTCAAGCTGTCATCTGCAAAACCAAACGGGAGATTGTTATGGCCTACACACTGATGTAGAATAAGAAATTGATTGAGAGAAAGGTCACTTTGGAAGAAAAAAGCACAGAAAAAAGAATAGATCTTCTGAACGGAAAAATAGCCGAAGCACTGTTCCGGCTATCGCTCCCTATCATGGGAACACAGTTCATAGAGATGGCATACAATCTGTTCGATACCATGTGGGTCGGGCAGATCGGAAATCAGGCCGTGACTGCAGTCGGAGTCGCGGGTTCTTTCATGTGGCTCGGTTCGGGAATTGCAATGATACCTCAGATCGGCGGACAGGTCATGACCGGTCAGTCCATAGGTGAAGGAAATCTGGCAAAAGCCAGACGCTTCGCCGGCACCGCCATACGGCTGATGCTCATGATCATGATCGTTTACTCCATCATCTGCATCGTCTTAAGGCATCAGCTGGTATCCTTCTTCCGTCTGCACGATCCGGATACTGCCGCGCTTGCTG
>JAFVPI010000012.1 GCA_017505405.1 Mogibacterium sp. | reverse complement strand
AATCGAACCCTCGACGTAAGCTTGGGAAGCTCAAGTTTTGCCATTAAACTACACCTGCGTATTACGGCACTTTGTTGTGCCGCTAATACAGTATACCGCAAAAGGCTCGTCTTGTCAGTTGATTTTTCACGGTAGTTTTTTCAAAGATGTTTTCTATGCCGATACGAATTCTTTGTAGATCGCGCGGATCGCTTTTTCAAAGTCTGCTGCTTCAACACCGACGATAACGTTGATCTCGCCTGTGCCCTGATTGAGCATGCGGATATTGACTCCGTTTTCGGCCAGCGCTCCGCAGATCCTTGCTGAAGTACCGACGCTGCGGAACATTCTGCGGCCTACGATAGCGATCATTGAAATGCCTTCTTCGACGTTTATTTCATCAGGCTTGAGCTGCACTTTGAACGATTCGATTATCTCATCGAGCTTGTCCTCCAGCTCGCTGCTTGCAATGACCATGGAAAGCGAATCTATTCCCGTAGGAATGTGGTCGAAACTGACTCCAGCGTCCTCAACTATTGCCAGTGCCTTTCTCACGAATCCGACTTCATTGTTCATCATGGTCTTGTAGATCGAGATGACCGTGAAATCGCGCTTTCCGGCTATTCCGCTTATGATGCTGCCATCATCCGCGCCTTTATTGGAGATCACCGTGCCCGGATCCTCAGGCTTGTTGGTGTTGCGGATGTTGATCGGTATGTCAGCCATTCTTGCAGGGAATACCGCGTTTTCATGCATGACGCTGGCTCCCATGTACGACAACTCTCTGAGTTCCATGTAGGAGATATTCTTGATCGGCAGCGGATCGTCCACTATGCGCGGATCTGCCATAAGCATGCCCGATACATCAGTCCAGTTCTCATAAACCGATGCATTCGCTGCTCTTGCAACGAGAGAGCCCGTGACGTCAGAGCCGCCCCTGGAGAAAAGGCAGATCTTTCCGGTTTTTGCATAGCTTCCGTAGAATCCAGGCAGTACTGCCCTCTCGTGCTTTGCGAGCTCTGCAGACAGTGCTTCGTTGGTCTCCTCGATAAGCAGTCTTCCCTTGCTGTCAAACAGTATCAGGTCCTTTGTATCCACGAAATCGTATCCGAGATATGCGGATATCAGACGGGCTGAAAGATACTCGCCGCGGCTGACTATGTAATTGCCCGAGCAGTCGTCATCAATATTGCTGCGTATCTCTTTGAATTCTGCATCGAGATCCACATCTATGCCGAGCTCATCCGCAATAGTCGTATACCTCTCCTTTATAGGAGCCATAAGCGGCTCATATGGAATGTTATTGTCTATAACGGCCTTGAGCATTATAAGCAGATCGGTGATCTTGCTGTCTCCGCTGTATCTCTTGCCGGGTGCAGATACGACTACATATCTGCGCTCAGGATCGGCTTCTACTATTTCCCTTATCTTCCTTATCTGTGCAGGATCTGCGACAGAAGATCCTCCGAATTTAAGTACCTTTACATTCACTTCCAATGCCCTCCTTATTGTTATCGTTAGTATTACCTTTTTCTTTTGTGACTGTCAGAAGCGCTATACCCGCAAGTATGGCTGCCGCGCCGCCTATTTCAGTCGGATGAAAGCTCTGGTGAAGCATGATCACTGATGCAGCCAGAGCCGTCACCGGTTCAAACAGATTATAGACCCCTCCGCGCACCGGACTTACGATGCTCGTTCCATAGAGGAAGAGCGCGAATGCAAACGCAGCTCCCGGAAGGATTATGAATATCATGCCGGCTATCAGCGCAGCGTCCCACTGCGCCGGGAAATTCCACAGCCTGCAGAACGGAGCTATGAAGATGCCGCCGAGGAAAAGCCCCCAGCCCACCGTCTCAAATGTTCCGTAGCGCTTTATGAGATCTGCCGGCAGAGTAATATACAATGCACAGCAAAGCGCGGAAATCAGACCGGATATGAGCGCGAGCGGATGGACAGCAAGAGCCCTGAAGTCACCGTGTGTTGATATCAGAAAGGATCCCGCTATTACGAGAGCGAGCGCGCCGAGTTCTGCCGGGAACGGCTTGCGGCGCTCCTTTATGATGACATAAATAAGCACAAACACAGGCGCTGTCTGCTGTATCGCAGATGCTATGCCCGCGTTGCTGTAGTCGATCGAAATATAGTATGTAGGCTGGCACAGTCCGAACGCAAACAGCGATATCACAAGAAGCCTCATAACAGACTTCCTGTCTTTCCATATATCAAATATGCCGTGCGGGTTTTTAAAAAGAGCGAATATCAGCAGCACAAGCCCCGATGTGATCATGCGGAAATTCACCATCCACATCGTGTCGATCCCGCGGGCCATGAGGTATTTGCTTACTACCGCATTGAGTCCCCACAACCCCGCTCCGAGAAGAGTTATAAGTGTGCCGCTGAGCATGTCTTCTTTATCAGTTTGCAGGCTGTACCGTTATCTCTACGGTGCCGGTCGCCTTCTCTGTCACGGTTGGCTTTACCATAAATGAGCCGGCGCCAAAGCTGACAGTCTGTGAATCCGTTCCGCTCAGATAAGCAGTGTACGTGGCTTCTGCATCCGTGTCAGGAAGCTCATCAATGTTCCCACTGCCCTCAGAGGCGATGAACTCAAGCGTGATCTCGCCTGCCTCAAGATTCGTATCGATGACGATCTGCTCGCCTTCTTCCACCTCAAGGCTTCCTGATAAAAAGAAATCTCCCTTATCAGCTTTCACGGCATTGATAGTCATGTTTTTATCACCATCAATCTGACCGCTTAATTCTGATTTGCCGCATGACGTCATGGCGATCATCGATACAGTCAGCACAACTAAAGCCATAATTGAAATAAATCTTTTCACGGTGAATTACCTCCGTTTTTGTATATTGCACTTATTATATCCCAGTCTGTGGCACCTGGTAAATCAGTCCGCTTCATCCATCGCGGATCTGATCAGCGCAGGCAGTCTGCGGCATTTATCTTCTGAACTCGCCGCTACCGATGCCCTGACTCCTCCATCGAACGGTATGAGGAACACATTCTTTTCGCTGAGTCTCGCGCATAGTCCGTCAGGATCCCTGCACGGTATGGTCACGAAGAACCCCGCACTGAACGGCACTGTCCTGAGTCCGCACTTTGCCGCTTCCTCTTCAAATGCCTTTCCTCTTGCGAGCAGTATGGCTCGTGCCTCTGCCCTTTCGGCTTCAACTTCTGCCAGGAGACTCTCATCGGAATATATGCTTTCTATAACTTCCTGCGGGGCTCTCGGAGGATTCGACCATGAAGCTCTTGACGAGAACGTGTTGATCCTCCCGAACTCCTCAGCGACCTCAGGATTGTGCGCAAGGCATATCATTGCCGCGCATCTTGCTCCATACAAGGTAAAGGTCTTGGAAGCGCTGTAAGCTATTATCGGCAGTATGTTTGCCCTCAGGTTATCCAGGACACTGTAGAACTCTCTTACCTCATCCGGCTCGCCGGCATAGTCTATATACGCGACGTCAAGCACCAGAGCTATCTTTTTCTCCAGCGGGACTTCATCGAGCGTTTTCTTGACAGCGTACCAGTCGTCTATGGTGAGAGTATAGCCCGTAGGATTGTTGGCAGGAGTATTGAGTATTATAACAAGATGCTCCTGATTCCTCGTGAGCTTCTTAACCTTATAATCGAAGTCGGTAATGTTGAAACGGCCTTCTTCATCGAACATCTCGAAGCATTCCAGACCGCGGTACATCTCAGCAGCAATGGTCTTATACGGAGCCCAGTGCCAGTTGTGTGTGAGTATCCTGTCGCCAGGGCACGAGTAATTTGCTACAGCATTCCGTATCGCAGCAGTGCCTCCCGGTGTTCCGACAACACAGGTGTAGCTTTTAGGTTCGAAGTTCCCAAGAGCAGCCCTGAGTATCGCTTTTTTGAATCCAGGAGTTCCCGTGATCGGCGCTTAAGCAGCATACTTTTCCGCCGGCAGACTCTTCATCACTTTTTCGACGGACTTCAGCACCATAAGCTCTCCTTCATCATCATAAAGAGCGCCGACTGTCGCGTTTATGACCTCAGCCGGACCGTATTTGCTGACCGCGTCAAGAGCCTTTCCGCAAGCTGCGAAAACCTTGTCTTCCTTTGGGATCTCCCGTCCGTTGTATGCCGCCATGCTTTTGATCATAACTTTCCCCCTGTTTATGCAAAGTACGCCTAGATGCGCCCCATCTTCTTATCGATCTTCAGGTTCCTGAAATACAGGACTATATCTGTCGATACCAGCAGTATATCTAACAGATAGAACCAGAACGAGACCTGCAGCGCTCCCGTTCTGTTGAAAATGATGATTTTCGCAGTGATGCCGCACAGATATCCGATGACCACGAGCACTTCAAAAATGAGGCTCTTTCCTAGCGTTGTTTTGCTCGTCAGTGACTTGTGTATGTTTGCCGGCCATGAGCATCCGAAGATGACCAGCATAAGGCTCTCAAATAAAACTGCCAGATCCATTCTTTGCTTTATCCTCCCTTTCCGCCGCTTATCTGCGGCCTATAACTACTCTCTTTATCTTTTCGCCGAAGCCGCTGTACTTGGCTTCGTATTCAGTTTCTATATTAGATGCGCAGGCCTCCGGGTCCGCATGGAGGTCGCGCGTGATGTCCAGTATCTTCAGGTCTGCCGCCACGATCTCGAGCACTGACCAGTTGAAAAGGTCGGTGTTATCGGTCTTGAAAGTGACCGTGCCCTCCGGCTTCAGCACACGGAAGTATGACTTCAGCCTGTCTCTGTATGTCAGCCTTCTCTTATACCAGTAATTCTTAGGCAGCGGATCGCTGAAGTTGAGATAGATCCCGTCAGCTTCCCCGTCTCCGAACCAGTCCGAAAGATCGCCGGCAAGTTCAGGTATGAATGCGACATTTTTGAGATCGGACTTCCTGATTTTTTCCATCGCGCGGAGCATGACACTCTTGTTGCCTTCTATCGCAACGAAAAAATGCTCCGGCTCGCGCGCCGCAAGTTCGGAAATGAATTTTCCCTTGCCGCAGCCTATCTCAATAAAAAGCGGCGCGCCTCCGGACCTTTCGGTCCATCTGCCGCGCATCTCCGCCGGCGCCTCCACAATTATGTCTGAGTAGGCTTCATATCTTGTATCAAGGTTTCTTAGTTTTCTCTGTCGCATATTAATTAGTGCGTATAAACAGATGTGAATCGAGCGTGTCTCGAGGATCTTGCCAGCTGCACCGATGGAACGAACACGGCACGGCTGATGTTGTGCGGATGTCTGAGCGAAGCGAGTTCCGCAAACATCCCGTGGCTTGGAGTGACTGAGGATGCAATGGCAGATCCGAGAGAGGCGAGATGAGCATCTGTTTTACGCTCAAATAAATCTTGATGCTATGATGACTGCGAGGAACAGCACCATCAGGACTGCTGCGATCGCATCGGAGCGGTCAAAGCGTATTTCGTTCATGCGGGTCCTGCCCGGTCCTCCGTGATAGCACCTGGCCTCCATCGCAAGCGCGAGATCCTGCGCTATCCTGAATGAGCTCACAAAGAGCGGCACCAGGATAGGTATAAGGTTCTTCGCCCTCTGGAACAGGCTCCCTGATTCGAAATCCGCCCCTCTTGCCTGCTGCGCCTTGATTATCTTGTCAGTCTCCTCCATCAGAGTCGGTATGAACCTAAGCGCTATTGTCATCATGAGCGCTATCTCGTGGCTCGGAAGCCCGATTTTTGAAAACGGAGAAAGCAGTTTTTCGAGACCGTCCGTGAGTTCGACCGGCTTTGTTGTGAGGGTCATTATCGATGAACCGATGATGATCAGCACCAGTCTGACTGCCATGAAGAATGCCCTCATCAGTCCTTCATATGTGATGGTAAGGAACTTCCAGTGCCACAGCACCCTTCCGTCTACCATGAAAAGGTTCAGGACGAAGGTGAACGCTATTATGAGAAATACGGCTGTCAGCCCCCTGAAGATGAATTTCAGAGGCACCTTTGAAACGGCTATTACTATGAACAGCACAGCAGCGGTTATCAGGAAACCGTAAAAATTGTTTACGACAAACAGCTCTATAAGATAGAGCAGTGTCGCGATTATCTTGGTCCTGGCATCGAGCCTGTGGACCCACGAATCGCCCGGATAATACTGGCCGAGAGTTATGTCCCTGATCAACCGTCCGATTCCCCCAAATAATGTCTTATATCACGGGCTGCCTCATCAGTGCTGAGCGCCTCGCTGATAAACTCCGGTTCTCTTTTTTTGATGAGATCCACTATCTCCTTTGCAGGCGGCACACCGAGTCCCATCTCAGAAAGCCAGTCTCCCTGTGAAAAGACTTCAGCCGGAGTTCCTTCAAGGACCACCTTTCCGCCGCTCATCACCATGACCCTGTCCGACAGTTCGGCGATATCGGCCATGTTATGCGATACGAAGATCAGTATGATGCCCATCTCTTCGTGTATGCGCCGCACCATCGCCAGTATGTCTCTGTGAGCGGAAGGATCGAGTCCCGCCGTCGGCTCGTCAAGTATGAGGATCTTTGGATCCATCGCGATCACGCCTGCGATAGCAACGCGGCGCTTCATGCCGCCCGAGAGCTCAAACGGGGAAAGGTCCTTGATTTCCTCATAGTCCAGGCCCACCAGTCCGATGGCCTTTCTGACTCTGGCCTCCTGTTCCTCTTCATTGAGCCCGAGATTCTTTGGCCCGAAAGCCACATCCTTTTTTACAGTCTCCTCAAAGAGCTGATACTCAGGATACTGGAAGACCAGGCCTACCTTCCGCCTGATTTCGGTCATTTTCGTCTTGCCGTCCGTGATGCACTCGCCGTCTACATATACATCACCTGAAGTCGGCTTTATCAGCCCGTTCAGATGCTGCAGCAAAGTCGACTTGCCGGAGCCGGTATGTCCTATAATGCCCAGTACAGTATGATCAGCCACATCAAAAGACACATCGCTGAGAGCGACAGTCTCGCCCGGCATACCCGGGTTATATATGTAGTTTAAATTTCTGACTGATATGGACATTGTTTACTTAAATACTTGGCAAAAGCTTTCCGAGCCGCACGCCGGAGATCGTTCCGAGCGGAGCAGCGGAGTAACAATCTTTCAACACTTTTCGACAATCATTACATTCCGGCCCTTAAGCTTCTTTACATTCCGCATGCCTGCCGCTGTCAATTCCGGGAGGAACATATCCGGGGCAGATGCGGCTCAATACGCTATTTTCCGGCTATATAATCCGCTATGTCGTCGGCAGTTGTGAGGCTCTCCGGCAGACCCGCCTTGTCGCGGATCTCTATAGCCGGCGGCATCTCCAGCCCGGCTCTTTCTATCATCTCTCTGTCCGAGAACAGCGCTTGCGGCGTTCTGTCACAGAGTACTTTGCCTCTTTTGAGCACAATGACGCGGTCCGCCTGCTCGGCTTCGCTCATAAAATGTGTTATGAGCACGCATGTGATGCCCTCTGCATTGAGATCTCTGATGATGCTCATCACGCTTGCTCTTCCCTTAGGATCGAGCATGGCAGTCGGCTCGTCAAACACTATGCATTCAGGCCTCATCGCGATCGCTCCTGCAATGGCGATCCGCTGTTTCTGTCCGCCCGAAAGCATGTGGGCTCCTTTATCCCTGAGCTCATACATTCCGACTCTTTTCAAAGCTTCATCGACACGGCGCCTGATCTCCTTCGGCTCTACGCCAAGATTCTCCGGCCCGAAAGCAACATCATCTTCAACGATCGACGAAACTATCTGGTTGTCAGGGTTCTGGAACACCATTCCGACCCTTTTTCTGACTTCCCAGATATGCTCTTCCTCAGCAGTGTCAAAACCGTCTACGATGACGCGCCCGGATGAAGGTGCCAGCAGTCCGTTGAAGCATTTGGCGAGGGTCGATTTGCCCGAACCGTTCATGCCTACGACCGCAACAAAACTGCCCTTTTCGATATCCAGAGTGATACCGTCCAAGGCTACCATGCCCGGCACTTCCCTGCCGTTTTCATCGATCTTTGTGAATTCAATTGTAAGGTCTTTTACTTCTATAAATTTCACGTGGATTAGTATATCACAATCGTCTGTATTTTGAACAACGAAAAAGCCGGTACAACCGGCTCCAACGTAAGTGCTTTATATATTAACCCCTTTTGCTTCGTGAGTATTGTACTATTATGCTATATAGAGGTCAACAGTATTTTATGTTTTTCCACAAAAACAATTCGGCGTCATTGTGAAAACGCACAATTTTGTTTTTGGTATCAAATGGCCTATTTGTTTTCAAATACCTCGCCTGCATACACTTTTGAAGCATCCACCTTGTCGTGGACTTTTTCGTTCCATTCAGCAGGATCCACATCGTGGATGGCTACCGACAGATGGCTTCTCTGGCAGCCGAGCTCTTTTATCATGGTCTCAACTACCGCGTCAGCTACCTTTTTCTTCAACTCGTCGTCTCTCCCCGAGAACATGCTGATGTCTACATGTGGCATAATATTTCCTCCTTTTTATTACCAGGTCAGGCCAATGCCTGCCGCTGTTGCCTTGTCATATACCTTCTGAGCCGTATACAGATCGAGCGCGCCGATGCCGACGTTCTCGAATACTATTATCTCGTCATCGGATTCCCTTCCCGGGATCCTTCCTAGCAGGTACTCTCCGATGTCTCCGGTAAACTGATCCCTGCTGAGCGTGCCCTCATCCAGAGGCCTCAGTATGTCTCCCGATTCCGAAAGCACCGCTGCCTCAGAGTCGAAATAGATCTTTCCGCACTTTTCGAACACAGCGGGATCAAGCTCCTGCATATCATATGTGTAAGCACCAACCGCGCTGATCACTGCGCCCGGTTTAAAATACTCCGCGCTGCAGACAGGAGTTCCCGAGACAGTTACAAGGATTATCAGGTCAGCCCCGTCAACCGCTTTGTTCGTATCCTCCACAGGAATGATCTCAGCGCCGTAATGCCCGAGCTCTTTGGCAGCGCGTTCTGCAAAGTCTTTGGTCTTTTCGAAATTGCGTGCGGCGACTCTTACTTCTTTGAGCTTTCTGCCGGAGAGCATGGCCTCGAGCTGGCACATCGCCTGGCTGCCCGTTCCTATCATTGCGCCGACAGTTGCATCTTTGAGCCCGAAGAGGTCGAACGCCGCTCCGCTGGCAGCTGCTGTACGAAGCGCTGTGATGTACGTGCCGTCCATCATCGCCTTGACCACGCCGGTCTCACCGTCGATCAGCAGCACCTGCCCTATGGATGCCGGCAGCCCCTTCGCCGGATTTCCGGGCATGATGTTTACTATCTTTAGTCCGGCCGCCTTCATCTCCTCGCTGTACGCCGGCATGAAAAGGAAGTTGCCATTACTTCCGTTAATGACCGCGCGCAAAGGCACATCGAACTTCCCCTCGCTGAACGCCCTGTAGCATTCCTTGTCAGCTTCAATAGCGTCATGCATGGAAAAAACTTTTTTGATTTCATCTTTATTAAGAAGAAGCATTACTGACCTCCAGTATCTTTTCTGCCATCCTTACGGATTCTTCAAAACCTTCATCATGTACAGCTTCCGCTGCGCGCATCAGCGCATCTCTGAAAAGCGCTTTTTTCTCGTCGAGCCGCGGCATGAACAGTTTCTTATTGAGCCCGCACTCCCTGCACGCCTCCTCGAAGCAGCTTCGGTCTATCCTGTTCCACTCTATCTGTCCTCCCACCGAAAAGGCCATTTCAGATGAGTGCGTATCGTACAGGATCGTGCTGACTATGTCGTAAGCCGGAGCCAGCCTGACAGCCTTGAGATTCGCATCGTATACCAGCGAAAAGTTCTTTATATGTCCGTCGGTATTGCCGATGAGCCAGTGGAATACTATGATGTCCCACAGTTTGATCTGATCTTCGATCGGTGATGCCGAGTACCGTTTCAGGAGATCGAACATTTTCTTCATGTGCTTCTCCCCCGGCCTCTCATACTTGCCCGAAGCAGGGATCCCCAGAGCCTGACCGAAGTCCTCCTGATGGAGCCTCAGCGGACAGAGCATTCCATCGATAAAGTCTTCAGCTCCCTCAAAGGTACGGTCATAGCGCTCTGTTGCGAAAAGCACGTTTTCTGTGACCGGAGGGTTCAGCCCCGTGTCATGGACCGGCTCAGGATGAGCTTCAACGATCTCGCTCTTCGGGACCTCTATCCCCAGCAGCTCCGCAGTCCTCAGCGCAAGCTGTTCATTCTGTACTATTTTATCATAGCGGATGTGGCTCTGCTTAAGTATGTGAGTGCTCGGCGCGCTTCCCACAGGCAGGAACCAACGTCCGTCACTGTTCTTATACGCGCCTATCTTTCCGGATGCGCCGGTAAGCGAAAGGTGAGCCTCAACGACGAGGTCTGCCGATCTTGTCGCCCCTTCTGCGGCAAGCTTGTACATAGTTTCAGTATTGAACTCCCTGTACGACGGCTGGATATTCCTGTAATTTTCACCCTTGATCTGTACCGCACCTAGGCATTCAGCTCCAAGCATTTCGAGAATGGAGAGATAATCGCCGTCATCTGTCCTGTTCTGCTCCGCTACAGTCCTGCGCATGAAGCCCTCCGGCAGCAGGCCTTCGAAAAACCGCCTTGTAGGCTCCGGCCCGTACGGCTTGTCTGTCAGCGGGAGACTTATGGATATAGGCCGGGCCGTGCCTGAATCGAGATAATGCTCTGAATAGCAGAACGAGGCATCGTAGTCGCTGCTGCCGCTTATGACTCCGACCTCTCTTTGCCTTCCGTTTATTTCTATCGAAACATCAAGCTGCTTCATCTGCATCACTCTCCTCTGTTTCTGATGCAGACATCCATGCCAAGCAGGCTGATGACCTCCATCATCTTGCCGGCCTGTATAGTTTCCTTGCCGTTCTCGAGTTCAGAGAGGAAGCTGGCGCTTATCCCTGCATATTCCGCCAGGAATGCCTGCGTGTATCCGAGCTCGCGGCGCCTGTCTCTTATTGCCTGCCCCAGTGACTGCATGTCCTGTATGGTCTTCATGATATATTCCCCCGGTCTGCCGGAATCCTGCACATTTGCTCTTTGCTGCAGCGGTCCGCGTACGCATCGCTGTTGACATGGAGCTGATAATGGTGAGATTTAGCCGTTCGGCTAAATCTTTCCTATTTACTCAATAAAATAGCCGTTCGACTAAATTTAATGCATCTACATTATAATTTAGCCGAACGACTATGTCAATTGCACTATTGTGCTTACAGCTTACAGCAGAGCGTTGAGCTGAGCCTTCTGCATGAGGCCTGCCTGCTTGAATGTAATTTCTCCATCCTTTACTACCATAATAGTAGGGATGCTTGTGATGCCAAGCGACATTGCGATCGGCATCGCCTCGTCGATATTGAGCTTGCAGAACTTCACATCAGTTCTCTCCTCAGAGAGCTGCTCCACGATAGGGCCCTGCATCTTGCAAGGTCCGCACCAGTCAGCATAGAAATCCACGAGTACAGTGCCTTCAGCCTTCATTACTTCATTTTCATAAGTATCCTGTGTCAGTTTTACGACCATTATAGTTTCCTCCTTATAGGTGATATTGCATTTGTCTTCAAAGAGATTGTACTTATCTTTTTCGATGCTATATTTCACCCGCGCCCGTAAGCGCATCTGAAATTGTCAACGCAAACAGTATAACACATCCGTCAATCATTGTGTGTAGATTGAATGAATGCTAAACAATCTATTTATAAGCAATTTACATGGAATACGTATTAGCGGCTCCCTGCCAGCTTTCTTTCTCCTGCTCATGAATCTTGTAGATGTATCTCTGTCATATCTATTTTGTCAAGGTTCCCATCCCCCGATCTCTCGTTTATACGTAAAAAGCGGCGCCCGCTTAAGGGTGCCGCTTTTGTTGCTTGTTCAGCTGTGTCTGATTATTCGATAACCTCAGTTACAACGCCCGAACCTACTGTTCTGCCGCCTTCTCTGATAGCGAATCTCAGTCCTTCTTCGATAGCGATCGGTGTGATCAGCTCGATCTCCATGACGACGTTGTCGCCAGGCATGCACATCTCTGTGCCTTCAGGAAGATGCAGGTCGCCTGTTACGTCAGTTGTTCTGAAATAGAACTGTGGTCTGTATCCGTTGAAGAACGGTGTGTGGCGTCCGCCTTCCTCTTTCTTCAGTACGTATACCTGGCCCTTGAACTTT
>JAFVPI010000115.1 GCA_017505405.1 Mogibacterium sp. | reverse complement strand
GACGAACGCGGTTACTTCAGTAACTAGTATTTCGGGCTAACCGTCGATGTCAGGACTCCGTCACTTCGTGACACCTCACATCAAATCTATCGGTAGCTCATTTCTACAACAATTATATCGAATCATTTCAAAAAGTAAACAAGGTCTTCTGCCCTACTTCTCCGGGGTTGGAGCGAGTATCTTGAGCCGGGCGATGATCGTATCGAACTGGTGCGAATAGATCAGCTCCCTGTTGTAGCCTATTACATCAGTGAGCAGTTCCGTATCAGGTTCTCCGCCGTCTTCCGGTATCGTTATCAGCACCGGCGCGGCAAGTCTTACCACCTCATACAGATCCTCTTCGCTGATCGGCAGTCCGCCGTCCGCGTCACTCAGCACAGCATACATGGCGGCCGCAGCCTCCCAGTATTCCGCTGAAGGATCGTTCCCGCCGGCTTCGGCCTTTACGCCCTCGGAAAGGTGCCCGATGGAGCCTTCAAGGTCTCCTCTCTTCGATGCCAGCCCCTCGAACAGGGATCCCGAGGAATCCTCACTGAACACGAGGTCCATAAACTTTGCTAAAGCTTCCTGATAGCTGTATGTAAGATCGTGCTTTTTGCCGTCAGCATCCGTCCAGCTGTCTGTTCTCTCCGCTGAGAACTCAGCCCGCGACGGGACTCTTGCCTCGAGGTTCTCCGACAGCCGGGCGACCACGTCGTCCGTGACTATCCTCGCCTTCATGCCGGCAGCGTCGCTCCCCAGCGCCTCAAGCGCTCCGTCAAGCCCTTCATCGGTCTCTTTCGTTTTAAGATCATGCATCACACCGTAACGGGTCATTCCCCACATAGGGACATGCGTGACTAAATCGTCGCTGCAAATATAGTTGTGTATGAACTTGTAGTCGCCAGCCGCATCTGCGTCGACTGTTGCAGGAGCCTCGAATGTATATGCAAATATCTTTGCCTTGTCAAGCTTCTCCTGCAGTCTCACCGCAAGAATGTCAGCTATTGCGCCTCCTCGGCTCTGTCCCATGATCCAGAATACCGCATCTCTGTCTCCGGCAAGTGCAGCGATATCGTCAATGACTTTGTCTGCTGCCTTCGCATATGCATAATGCTCACCCGAAGGATCCGCATCTCCCGGCTCATTGACAGTGAAGTTCTGCTTCCATGCCTTGTTACGCAGCTTCCAGTCCCTGTTCACACTCTGCATGGTCACAGCCACAAGAGTCGAGTCCCCTATGGACTTGCGCGCCCATGTATAGTTGCAGTCATCCGGATCATCGCTTGCAAAGTCGCTGAATCCGACCTCTTCAAAACCCATGCTCTTCAGGAACGCCGCTCCTGAACTGTCAGCATCATCACTCACGCAGGAGGCGATAAGCTGCATGGAAGCGAGAGCCAGCTCCTTATTCTCAGAAGACGGAGAATCCGAAAACCAGTCATCGGAGTAGTAGAAAGTATCCTTTATGGTCTTCTCCTGATCTGAGGATTTTTCCTTGTAGGTGGAAAGCCATTCGACATCACCGAAGATGTGCTCATATGATTTTCCGCAGCCGGTCAGCATGAAAGTCCCGAAGGTCATCAGCGCGGCCAGCGTCAGAGCCATTATTTTTCTGAATGATCTGTTATCCATTATCTGCACCTCCAGATGTGGAAATTATATCATAAAAAGACTGCGGACGAATCCGCAGCCTTTGTTGCCATATGTTTCTGCCTGCAGTCCCGTCAGGGCTCTGCTCTACTGATATGCAAATCCTTCTCCGGCGCTCTGAACAGGCTCGAATATGGACTGTGCCTGCTCGTCGGTCAGATCGATCCCGAATACCTCCTTGTAGTAAGCCTTAGCCTCAGCGATGACATCGATATCCTCGAATTTTTCAGGATATGCCGTCTTTGCCATCCACAGCAGTGTTACCGGGCAGTCAACTCCCGGAGTGTAGCTCCTGTACATACCGAGAGGCATCTTGTAGACTCTCTTGTCCTGTACGGCCTTTACTGCGCTCCAGTCATAGCCCTCAACAGTGTTGTTGTAGAGGTCGTCCGGATAGTATGCGTTGAAGTTGGTCATAAAGATCAGGTCAGGGTTCCACGAATATACCTGCTCCATGTTGACTGCTACGGAGTTGTCGGTCGAGAGCTCTTTCGCGACGTTATTTGCTCCGATCGCATCAGCCCACCACTGACCGAAGAACTGCTGTCCTGAGGTCAGGAGTGTCGTATCACTGTACTGGAAGAGGAAGAACGCGTTTGCTCTCTCTTCGTCAGGAATATCCTTTACTCTCTCCTGCACCATGTCATACATCTCGTTCGACTTCTTCTCAACGATGGCAGCCTTGTCGCTGTCAGGGAACATCTGGCTCAGAAGCGCGATCCAGTTGTTGAGAGTCTCGATGCAGTTGTAGTCCCACTTGTTGACTGAGATCGCGACTGCAGCAAAGCCGGCGTTCGCAAGCTGGTCACCCAGCTCAGGGCTCGATGCGCTGTAGAAGACAACATCCGGCTCGAGCTTTGCAAGCTCTTCCATGTTGACATTCACGTCTTCGATATAGCCTGTCTCTGCATTCAGGATCTCAGGATACAGCTGTCCAAGCAGTCCGTTCTGCGCAGCTGTCATGGACGGAGCCGGCATGCCGACGATCTTGTCAGCCGAGTCGAAGAATACTGCCAGCACGCTTGGGAGCGGGTAGATGTCACATACCGCTATCCTCTGGATGTCTGTCGGCACTTCGACCTGCCTGTCAGCGTGGTCCGTGACTGTGATGGTATCCGAAGTCTCTGCAGTCTCTGCAGGCTCGGCAGCTTCTTCACCGCCGCCTCCGCATGACGCGAACGCCATCATGCTCATGGCAAGCACCATGACAAGCACAAGTAGTTTTAACGTTTTGTTCTTCTTACTCAGAAAACTCTTCATAATCAGAAACCTCCTTTGATTTATTTGATTTTAATTAATAGCTCATTTATGTCTGCGACCA
The DNA here is from genome assembly GCA_017505405.1 of Mogibacterium sp. GTDB lineage: Bacteria > Bacillota > Clostridia > Peptostreptococcales > Anaerovoracaceae > Crickella. The sequence continues at coordinate 783 of JAFVPI010000115.1, read as the reverse complement.
GATCAGGTATCTCGTCCCTGTAGATGCGGCCCGAGAATGCCTCGCTCGGCAGCGATATGAATTTTGCGCCTGCCGGTACGATAGGCTTGTAGAGCGGATCGGCGATCACGAAGGCTGCTCCTTCGAGTTCAGGGATTATGTCGTCTTCGTCAGGTGTCATGCGGTCGCACTCCCTGAGTATCCCTTCAGGGCACTCCGTTGCGCAGAGGACCTTTGCCGGGATGCCGCACTCGAGTTCAATGGAGCTTGCCAGCGACAGTGAGGTGATGCCCTCGCCTATCACGGCAGCAAAGCCTTTTTCATATGTGCTCCCGTCTTTGCCGGAGCTTCCGTCCAGGAACACGCCTGAATCCACGCTTATCTCCGCCGATTCGAAAGTTTTGCCGAAGGATCCGCTTTCATCCTGCTCCCGGAACTTCCTTACATTGGTTATTATCTGGTCTGCTAGCAGGCCCGGCAGCTCGTTTCCGACCGGGAATCCGATCGCGTACGGCATGCCGAATCTTTCGTACAGCACCTTGGCTGCGCCGTAGCCGGCTGCCGAGACAACCAGGTTCACATCTGCTTCGGCCGAGCGCCTTATCTCGTCGAGGCTGCTTCCCATCGCCCACCTTGATATCACTTCGAAGCCCTCTCGTTCGAGCCACTGACCGAGGGAATCGTCCGTTCCGTTCACTGAGACGTCGAGCGGCGTGAGTCCGAGGACATTGACCCTGATCCCGTTCGGCCGCATGCAGCAGCTGTCTACGATCGACGCTATCTTGCGGGCAGACATCTGCAGGG
>JAFVPI010000114.1 GCA_017505405.1 Mogibacterium sp. | reverse complement strand
GGGAAGAATCCGTCGGCTATCATGGCCTGAAGGTCATCAGCGACCTTGTTGAAAGGCCTTCCGACATATGAGGCGAGATCGTCGATCGAGGTATTGCCGTTTTTGTTAACTTTTGCCTCGTACGTTCTGATCCTCTTTGCCTTCGAGTTCAGCACCAGTTTCATGATTCCAGCAGTTATGACCAGTATGCCTCCCACGATGGCGACACCGAGTCCGAATTCAGGGTCACCTGTCGATCCGGCTGCTGAAAACAGGAACAGTATTCCTGTTACCAGTGAAGCTACTGTCCATCCCGATTTGCCGAGTCTCTTCTTGTTGAGCTTCTTCTCGTTGCGGCGCTGTGAGAACGTGCCGTTTTGTTCCATACCGCCTGTCTGCTGGCTTCCCGACCTGCGCGGAGCAGCATCCACAGTGCCGGAACCCGGCTTTCTGGTTGTCGTTGTAGTGGTTGTTTTGGTTGTGGTGGTGCCGTTGGCGTTCCTTGTTGTGGTAGTCCTTGTGGTTACCGTTTTGCCGCCGGATTGAGGCATTCCGCCCGTGCCGAAAAGCTCGCCGAATACGCCGCCGCTTCCGTCAGCGCCTGTCAGTATGTCGCCGATATCCCTGAAGGATCCGGAAGGGTTCTGAACGACCGGAGCTGCGCCGTCTGCAGGCATTGCCTCATAATCGAGCGAATTGGCATACATTACAAAAGACAGGTTGCGTACACCAGGCGGGATCGCCAGACGGGATTTGAAGCTTTTCTTCTCTCCGGCTGCCCACTTGCCCGCGTTTATGGACGCGGTGCCTATCTCTACGTTGTTGGTTCTGTCGATCACTTTGATCTTGAAAGAAAACCTGTCAAAGTCGAAGCCTGAATCATTGACAACTGAAAAGCTGTAGCTCAGTCTGCCGTCTTCCAGTCTTGATGTCTTTGTTGTAGCCTTTGCCGAATCTTTGAAATCGGTCTCGAACCACTCCGCGATAGCCGCGCGTGCATCTATTGCGTTTGTCATTTCCGTTCCTTTCGTTCCGAAAAAACATTTACACTATATTGTATCACAAATTGCCCTGTTTCGTTAGAAATCAAGGCTGAAATCCAGATCTATCTCCTCTCCCTCCTCAGTTATGCCTACGACTCCGAAAGCATCGCCGTCTTCGGAAGGGCGTTCCTCAACAGAAACATACGTGTCCCTGCCGGTAAGGTTATCCCATATTACTGTTATATGATCTTCGATAAGTTCCTTTGCGCTCATTGCGGAAAGCGAACCGTCATCCATAAGGCAGATGATCGTTCTGTAGCCGCCGTTGCCGAACCTGACAAGGAATACATCTTTGACCTTGCCGCTGTCTTCAAACGGATATATGGCGCCGTCCACGAGTTCTTTGTTGGTCTCGGCATTTTTCAGAAGGTCCTCTGTAGGAACGATCCTGAGTGTTCCGTCCTCAAAGAGAGTGATGGACTCGATCTGCAGCGGAAGATCATTCATGTCTTCTGTATCGATCTCGTCTATGGACTTTACGACCTCCATCACAGGCTCCTCGGCAGTCTCTTCCTGAGGCTCTTCAACCTGAGCACTTTCAGTGCCTTCAGTTTCTTCGCCTGTCTTTTTTCCGCAGGCGGCAAGCGTCATGGAAAGAGACAGGATGAGAATCAGCAAAATCAGTCCCAATAATCTCTTTTTTTGTGTCATATATTATTCTCCCTAAATAAAAAGTTATCAAGTAATAATACCACAGCAGGTAAAAACAAAGAAACGGCAGAGCCGTTTCTTTGAGTGATTTTTTTATGAATATTCGGTGTCGGATCGTTAATCCGCCCCTTATTAGCCTCCGAGGTAAGCTTTTTTGACCTCTTCTGACTTTGCAAGCTCCTCTCCGGTGCCCGAAAGAGTGATACGTCCCGTTTCGATTACATATGCCCTGTCGGCTACCGAGAGCGCCATCTGTGCGTTCTGCTCTACGAGCAGGATCGTAGTGCCTGCCTTGTTCAAATTGACTATGATATCAAATATCTGGTCTACCAGGATAGGAGCAAGTCCCATTGAAGGCTCATCGAGCATCAGGAGCTCAGGGTCGGACATAAGCGCTCTTCCCATGGCCAGCATCTGCTGCTCGCCTCCTGAGAGTGTTCCCGCGATCTGAGAAGTCCTCTCCTTGAGTCTCGGGAACTGCTCATACACGTACTCAAGGTTGTGAGCAATGCGGTCCTTCTTTGTTACGAAGGCTCCCATCTGCAGATTCTCTTCTACAGTCAGGCCCTGGAAGATACGCCTTCCCTCAGGAACGTGGGATATGCCCATCGCAACGATCTTGTGCGCAGGGACATGAGCAATAGAGCTCTCAAGGAATTCGATGTCACCCGTCTTGCTGCGCAGAAGTCCTGAAATAGTGTGGAGCGTTGTCGACTTACCGGCTCCATTTGCGCCTATCAGCGTAACGATCTCGCCCCTGTTTACGTCGAGAGAGATGCCCTTAAGAGCGTGGATGGCGCCGTAGTAAACATTGATGTTTTTAACTGTCAGTACTGTGCCCATCATTCACCCGCCTTTCTGTCAGGCTTTCCGGAAGCAGCAGATTCCAGTCTGCCCTTTTTGAGAGCTTTCTCGATGTCTGCTTTCTCCTTCTCTTCTTCCTCTTCCATCTTGCCGCGGCTCTTGCCGAGGTAGGCCTCGATTACCTTAGGATTGCTCTGGATCTCCTCAGGCCAGCCCTTGGCAATGACTCTTCCGTAGTTGAGCACCACGATGCCTTCGCAGATTCCCATGACAAGGCTCATATCGTGCTCGATGAGGAATACCGCTATCTGGAATCTGTCACGGATCTCCTTGATGGTATCCATCAGCTCCGATGTTTCGGACGGGTTCATGCCTGCCGCCGGCTCATCGAGAAGCAGCAGTTTTGGCTTAGTAGCCAGAGCTCTCATTATCTCGAGCCTTCTCTGAGCTCCGTAAGGGAGCGATCCGGCTCTGTAGTCTGCAGTCTTCGTCATTCCGAAGATCTTCAGGTATTTCATTGCCTCCTTGCGGATGCGGAACTCCTCATGTCTGTACTTTGGAGTATGGAGCATTCCGTCGATAAGACCGTAGTTGGTCGTATGATGGAGCGCGACCTTGATGTTCTCCTCTACCGTAAGCTTGTCAAAAAGTCTGATGTTCTGGAATGTACGCGCCATTCCGGCTTTATTGATATCTACGGTAGTCATTCCCTTTGTGCTCTTGCCGTCAAAGAAGATCTCTCCTCTCGTAGGCTCATATACCTTGGTGAGCATATTGAAGATCGTCGTCTTTCCGGCGCCGTTAGGACCGATCAGACCGCCGATCTCCGTGCGGCCGAGAGTCAGGTTGAAATTGTCTACAGCAGTAAGTCCGCCGAAGTCGATACCCAGATTTTTGACCTGGAGTATAGGTGCTTTGTCTCTGTCCTTTTCAGGAATAAACACCTCATCATTATACGGTTCATCAGGATCATACTGCTCTTTCGAGTCTACAAATACGGCCCTGCCGCCGACATTGTCGTTGTAGTAGATCTCCTGCCTGTTTTCATAAGCATGACCGGAGTCGGAGATGTCGATATCGCGAATCACTTCGCGGGAGTCTTTCTTATCTGCCATCTATACCGCCTCCTTTCTGCTCTTTTTTCTTTTGCCCTTGCCTTTGCCGCCGGACTTATTTTTATTTTTGAAAGGATTCACCTTTGCCCAGAATCCGGACAGTCTTGATTTGATAGCCGGATTGTATGTGCATATCATTACCAGGATGAGCACAATAGCATATGTCAGCATTCTGTAATCGGCAAACTGTCTGAATGTTTCAGGCAGAACCGTCAGAAGTGCTGCTGCAATTATGCCGCCCCAGATGTTTCCGACTCCGCCGAGTACTACAAATACAAGTATCAGAACGGAAGTGTTGAAGTTGAATTTGATCGGTACCAGCGTGCTGTAGTTGAGTCCGAACAGGCAGCCTGCCATTCCGGCAAGAGCTGCACTCACGACGAATGCCATGAGTTTATACTTTCTTACATCCAGTCCGATGGACTCACCTGCGATACGGTTGTCTCTTATGGACATGATGGCGCGTCCCTGTTTGGAGTTCTTCAGGTTAAGAACGATGAAGACAGTAAAGAGGCACAGTATAAGGCCCCATGTGAATGTTGCCATGGTCTTTGTACCTGTAGCGCCTATGGCACCGGTGATGATCCTGTCGTTGTTCTCAACGCCGTCTATGGTGTGATTGAATGCGAACCTCAGGCGTCCGTTTCCGTCAAATCCGAAGTAAAGAACGTTCATGAAGTTCCTTATGATCTCACCGAATGCGAGCGTAACTATGGCCAGATAGTCGCCGCGGAGTCCCAGGATAGGAATTCCGATTATGAATCCGGCAATCGAAGCAATGAGCGCGCCGAACAGCATCGAGATTATGATGATCGCAGGTTCGAACGACATGCTCTGACCGAGTATTCTCGACATCAGTATTCCGCTGAATGCGCCTACCGCCATGAATCCGGCGTGTCCCAGCGAGAGTTCTCCCGAGATGCCTACTACTAGGTTGAGGGAGACTGCAAGTGAAATGTACACGCAGATAGGTACGAACTGGCCCTGCAGGTTATGCCCGATAAGGCCGGCCGCTGTCAGTATCTGGAACAGAATGTATCCGCCTATGAGGATACCGTACGAGATGGATGCTTCCTTACGGTATTCATTGCCCTTCACGGCGTTTTTCAGTCCTCTGGAGCTTATGTTTTTAAGTATTCTCTCTGCCATGGCGCACCTACACTTTCTCGCTGATCTTCTTGCCGAGCAGGCCCGTAGGCTTGACGAGCAGAACGATGATCAGGCATGCAAATACGATAGCGTCTGAGAGTTCAGTTGAGATATATGCTCTCGAGAATATTTCGATTATGCCGAGGATAAGTCCTCCTATCATAGCGCCCGGTATGGATCCGATGCCTCCGAATACGGCAGCCGTAAATGCCTTGATACCCGGCATGGCGCCTGTTGTAGGCATGAGCACCGGATATGCTGAGAGCATCAGCACTCCCGCTACAGCAGCAAGACCGGATCCTATGGCGAATGTCAGTGAAATGGACTGGTTGACGTTGATACCCATAAGCTGGGCTGCGCCGTTGTCTTCAGACACCGCTCTCATTGCCTTTCCGGCCTTTGTTTTGTTAACGAAGAGCGTCAGCAGAATCATGATGACGATGTTTGCCAGGATCGTAAAGACCGACTCCATTGTGATCGTGAGCTGTCCTCCTGCAGCATGTATAGGCTTCATGCCCTTGAACAGGCTTGTGAACATCTTAGGGTTTGCGCCCCAGATCAGAAGCGCGATATTCTGCAGAAAGTACGAAACTCCGATAGCTGTGATCAGAACAGCCAGAGAACCGGTTCCTCTAAGCGGTCTGTATGCAAGTCTCTCGATAGTGATACCGAGAACAGTGCAGATAGCCATTGCCACCAGAAGGGCCAGCCATCCGTTCAGACCCATATACATCGTCATTACGAACGACATGTATCCGCCGATCATGATGACATCACCATGAGCAAAATTGAGCATCTTGGATATACCGTAAACCATCGTGTATCCAAGCGCTATGATCGCATATACGCTTCCCAGGCTCAGGCCCGAGATGATGTTAGTCAATAAATTCATGGTTTTTTCTTCCTATAGTAGATGGTGTAATAATACGGCTTTGGGGTGCCGCATCTGAATGCAGCACCCCTGAGCCAACAACTATACACTTAGTCAGTCAGTGTATTACTGAACCGGAACGTATACGCCGTTCTCGATGACCATGGCGTTCGGAGTCTTGTTGACTTCGCCTGCCTCGTTCCATTCCATCTCAGCTCCTGTAACTCCGCTTGCAACGTAGTCTCCAGCGAACTGTGCGATGAGTGCCTCGCAGATCTCCTCGTGTGATGCGGAAGCATCGAGTCCTGCAGCATTCATTGCGCCATATACAGCATATACGCAGTCATATGCGTCAGCTGCGAACTGGTTTGGTTCTTCGCCATAAGCTTCCTTGTATGCTGCTACGAAATTCTGTGTAGCCTCATCCTCAGCTGTAGCGATGAACGGTGTCAGGAGCATAACGCCCTCTGCCAGCTTTGTGTCGAATCCTTCGAGTGTGAGGATTCCGTCCATACCGTCAACTCCGAAGAATGTAGGAGCGTATCCGATCTTGTCTGCCTGGATCAGGATGTTCGAAGCCGGTGTGTAGTAGATCGGCAGGAAGACGAAGTCTGCGCCAGCGTTCTTCATGGCGTTGATCTGAGCCTGGAAGTCTGTGTTGGCATCATCAGAGAATGCCTCTACAGCTACGAGCTGCTTACCGGATGCTTCATATTCTGCTTTGAACTTATCAAAGATACCTGCGGAGTAGTCGGAAGCATTGTTGTAGATAACGCCAACCTTAGCGTCTGCCATGTTTGCGACTACCCAGTCAGCTGCAGCAACACCCTGGTTAGGGTCGGAGAAGCAGAGCTGGAATACGTTGTCCTTACCCTCTGTAACCGCTACCTGGGAAGCCGAAGGTGTGAGCTCGAATACTCTGTCTTCGAATGCCTTCTCGGAAGCTGCTACGCAGGAACCGGATGTTGTGGATCCGATGAATACTTTCATTCCGTCGTCCATCAGCTTGTTGTAAGCGTTTACAGCCTTTTCGCCGTCAGCCTCGTCATCCTCTGCCTGCCATGCAAGCTGGATGCCGTCAGGATTAGCTGCGTTGATCTCGTCAACTGCGAGCTGTCCGCCGTTCTTTACTGCGTTACCATAGATAGCTGCAGGTCCTGTGAGAGGTCCTGTATTACCGAGTAATACCGGGCCGGCTTCTCCTGCATCACTGCTTCCGCCGCCGCCGCACGCTGCAAGCATGAATGCCATCATGCAGGAGAGTGCTACAACTACGAATTTTGTCCAATTCTTTTTCATTTCTTTTTCTCCCTTTCTCTTCTGATTAATGGATCTGACTGAGTATTAGTTGATAGTTGCCTGTTTACCTTAGCCCGGGCATTTAATAAGCCCGCATCGCTGCGGGCTCCCAAGCTCAGGTTAATGACCTCTGTACTCAATCGCCCTACAGCATAACATCGCCCTCTACCAGTCTTACGACCAGAAGGACGCCGATAATGCCGATGACGATAACGCTTGAGCTAAAGTACATATGGTCTCCTTTTGTGCACTGCTTTTGTGTACAGTGCGATTATAGTATTGTGAAGATTGTGTGTCAACGCTTTTTGTGAAAAAGTTCAATTTTTGAAGCCTAATTTGTGTACATTATACAAAACAAGATCGTTTTGTTATGAAAATATATAAAAAAGCCCCCTCTGCAGGAGGCTTAACGCTTCAAAACAGCTGCGATTCTTGATTATTGAGGTGTTCCGTCGGCATTGAAGAGCGGCAGATACTCGAGGTAAGTGATATCATCGCGGTCTGCAGCCTCGCCCTCAGCAAGAACAGTGAACTTGCCTACGATATCTCCTCCGACAGTTTCTACCAGAGTTTCAAGAGCAGCGAGGGATTCACCCGTGCTGATGACGTCATCGACTATCAGCGTGCGCTTGCCCTGGATCTGTTCTCTTTCGTCTCTTCCGAGGCAGAGTGTCTGAACGTGGTCTGTAGTTATCGAATTGACCTGGACCTTTACCACATCCTGCATGTAAAGCTTTGCGCCCTTGCGTGCTACGATATAAGGCTTGCCGGACTGGCGGGCCATCTCATAGCAAAGAGGGATCCCCTTGCTCTCTGCAGTGATGAGTACATCGAATTCAGGCGCCAGCTTCAGAAGCTCGCTGGCTGCAGCCTCTGTTACTCCTACATCATTGAACATAATGAAACCTGCGATATACAGGTCGTCTGTGACCTTGCAAAGCGGCAGATGCCTTTCGAGGCCTGCGATAGTCATCTTATAATCCATGGTCTTTTCCTTTCGATATAACACATTGCTAACAGAAAAAGTTTACCACACTGCGGTAAACTTTTGTAGTTTTTTATAGCAAGAAGCTCCGTTTATTGCTGCGGAACCATTTTGCATACAACGATATAGCGGGCCTCCTCAAACTCATATGCGCATGTTGAGAGCATCACCAGCCTGTCCTGCGTTGAAACACCGACACTGGTCACATAAGCCGCCAGACTGTTTATAAGGTCAAGATAGCTCTGCTTGCCTTCCTCATCCTGGATGTTTGTAGTATAAACATTGCTGTCAGCCGGCTCATTGAGAAAAGCGTATATTTCCAGATCGAAGCTGCCTTCAGGAGTTATGAGCTCCAGTTTTGGATGCTTGCGGCAGTATTCGGGGTCCCTGAGTTCTTTGAGGCAGGCGAACATGGTGCCGTCTTTCATGTGGTGTCCATATACTATGGTATTGAACTGCCTGAACGGCGCCTCTGTTATGCAGTCCGCAAACAGCGTGCCGCATCCGCCCCACGTGCGGTCAAAAAGCATACTGAGATATACATCGTTGTTTTCTCCCTGCACTACCTGGTAATCAATGATCGTGCCCTCGTAGCGCAGCCGGCCTATAACATCGGGGTTTATCTCTCTGAGCGCATCAAAATCTATGCTGTCTCC
>JAFVPI010000113.1 GCA_017505405.1 Mogibacterium sp. | reverse complement strand
GTTCTTCTCTCCGAAACCGAAACTGGCATATGATCCATTCCTGCTCGCCAACATGCGCGAAGGGGTGGATTCTTTGCTGAAAGCGGTCGATGAGGGCAGGCGCATAGTCATATACGGCGACTATGATGTCGATGGCATCACTTCGACTGCTCTTTTAATGAAAGTGATTGGGTCGCTGACATCCAACGTCACTTATTATATTCCGTCCAGACTCGATGAGGGCTATGGTCTGCACAGAGAATCAATAGACAGGATACGCGAGGACGGCGGAGAGTTCATAGTGACGGTCGACTGCGGCTCATCATCAGCCGAAGAGACGGCATATGCCCATTCACTCGGAATCGGCACTCTCGTGACCGATCACCACAATATGAGTGAGAACAGGGCTGAGGGACTCATCATAAACCCGAGGCTTTCAGAAGACACATACCCGTTCAAGGGCCTTGCGGGAGTTGGCGTTGCGTATAAACTGGCTCTTGCCATTGCCAGAGAGCGTAAAGTTCCGGGGCCGCTGATGGCCGAGATGCTGGAGTTCGCAACAGTCGGGACCATAGCTGATATAATGCCGATGACGGGTGAAAACCGCACAATGGTAAAGTGCGGCCTGCGCAGTATTCATCTTGGCTGTCGCAACAGGGGGCTGAGAGAACTTATAGACAGATCGGCTCTCGACTACAGAACGCTAAAAGCCGGTGATATCTCATTCGGGATAGCGCCTAAGATAAACGCTTCAGGCAGACTGGGCGATGCGTCCCTTGGTGTCAGGCTCCTTCTTTCAGATGATGAGCAGGAGATAAGAGAGTGCTGCACGGAACTGATAGAAGCGAACAGAGAGCGCAGAAGGCTTCAGGATGAAGCATATGAAAGAGGCAGCTCCATGCTTGATCACGAATTCAAAAAAGGTGATTTCGTGATCATCGAGATAAACGATTCGCATGAGGGCGTGCTGGGAATAGTCGCCGGAAAGCTCAGGGAGAAGATCAACAGGCCTGTTGTAGTGATCTCGAGAAACGGCGACACATACAAGGGTACCGGCAGATCGATACCGGGCGTGAATCTTTATGAAATGCTCGATAAATACAGGGACAGATTCATAAGCTTCGGCGGGCACAGCGCTGCCTGCGGTTTTACTATCGACGCCGCCGGCATGGAAAAACTGAGAGATGATCTCAACAGAGACATACGGATGAAACTCGAAGAGAAGCCCGGCCTACTGGACGAGATACATGCCAGCGATGCAGAAATCAGTGCCGATGATATCGATCTTGAGCTCGCTGAAGCCCTTCAGCTGCTTGAACCATGCGGCAAGGACAATGAAGTGCCGGTCTTTGTGATACGGAATGCCAAGGTAAGAGGCTGGAGATTCCTGAAGGATGATGATAAAATGGCAAGGTTCTCGCTTGTCACAGGCGACGGCAGAAGCATAGATTCCGTCATTTTCCGGAATGCCGCAGAAGCGTATGAGGCCGTGACTGAGGGCAGGGTGGACATTTACTGCAATATTGAGATCAACACATGGAGAGATGTTAGAAAGGCGCAGGTCATAGCCAAAGAGATACTGCCTGCGGGGGCTGAGTGATGCACGAAGATCTGATCAAAGAAATAAATGAAGATAAGAAAATGGGTCTGGAACTGTCGGATACCGCTTATTATAACGTGGATGACGGGGTTACAGATGAGCCGCTGTTCGAGGAAGAAACGGAAACAGCAGAAAACGGCAAAAGGCCTAAAAGGGTGCCTGGCCTGATCGCATCTTTCCTGTTTGGCGTTATCGCATGCCTTGGCGTGATCGCACTGTGCACGCAGGTGTTCGGCGCAGGTCATTTCATAAAAAGCGATACATTTGATTATTACAGGGATCTCGACAAGTCATACGGCAAGTATTACGAGATCATGAAGATGATAGGCGAGGATCCTATTGCGGAGGCTGAACCTGAAAGCATAAGCGATGATATGCTCAAGGAGATCGTCAGCAGCATAGGCGATCCATATGCTGAGTATTACACGGCAGAAGAATATGCAGAACTCGAAAAGAGATACATGGGCGATTATGTCGGCGTCGGAATCGGTGTAGTACAGGACGGCGATAACATAGTGATAATGTCAGTTTTCGAAGATACGCCTGCTTCCAAAGCCGGGGTCAGGGAGGAAGACATCATCGTAAAGGTCGACGGCAAAGAGCCGAAGAATGTGGATGATGCAGTCAGCATGATCACAGGCGAGGCAGGAACAAAAGTAAAGCTGACTGTCAAAAGAGGCGACGAAACGATAGATTTCGATCTTATCAGACAGAAGATCGAAACGGACTCTGTTGCGTACAGTGTGCTCGACGGACATCCGGAAGTCGGCTATATAATGATATCCTCATTTATTGTAGGGACTGACGACGAATTCAAGATGGCTGTGAAGGATCTCAAATCAAAGGGCTGCACCAGGTTCATCCTTGATCTGAGAGACAATGGCGGCGGACTTACGGATTCGAGCATAGAGATAGCGGATTACCTGTTGCCGGCCTGCAGGATCATGAGCGAAAATACGAAAGACGGATCAGAGACGGTCCACAACTCAGATGCTGACTCGGCAGACCTCGATATGGTCATACTTGTAAATGAGAATACTGCCAGCGCGTCAGAGATACTGACTGCCGCGCTTCAGGATAACAACGCCGGTACCGTTATCGGAACAAAGACGTACGGAAAAGGCGTAACGCAGATCATGCATAAGTTTGAAGACGGAACGGCTGTAAAGCTTACTGTGACAGAATACTTCAGACCTAACGGAAAGACTGTCAACGGGGTAGGCATCACACCTGACATCGAAGCGGAAGGAGAAGAGGTTCTGGAAGAAGCACTCAGGGAACTCGCACAGTGATTATATATTATACTGATAAATATTACGGCAGCAGGGGCGAAAGCCACCGGCTGCTCGAAAAAGCCTTCGCGGTCCATACCGACGATGAAGAGCGGGCAAAGACGCTGATAGGAGCAATGAAGAAAGGAGAACACGGCAAGCCATACATTGAAGGCTTCTGTTGCTTCTCCATTTCTCATACCGGGAGCATCTGGGCTGTTCTTATTGCGGAGCGGGAATGCGGACTTGACATCCAGCTCAGCAGAAAATGCAACATCCGGGCGATCGCCGAAAGATGGTTCGCTCCGGAGGATGCGGCAGTGATAACAGAACTCTGCAGTAAGGATGAAACAGAATTCTGCAATAAGAATGAAGTGGAACTATATGATCAGGCTGAGTCTTCTGAAAAATACGGAGAGGATGCCATAGATGCTTTTTTTCATATCTGGGCCAGACGGGAGGCGCTTACCAAAGCTCTCGGCAGCACGGTCTATGATCCGGACCTGCCGGCAGTAACGGGAGCGGAAGCCGAAATCAGCGGCAAACACTATATGCTGGCAGATATAGCATTCCCTGACTCAATAAACCGGGATCTCTATCACATGCTATATGCAGCGGTATGCGCAGAGGGTATGGAGGACTGTTTCACTGATTCCGATGTAAGCTTCTGCCTTCTATGAGGAGTTTTCAGAGGAGTTTTTCAGAAAAAGGTACATATCTGTAAATGAATTACCTGACAATGACCGGTAAAGATCAATGGACGATATCATTAACGATAACGCTAAGGAAAAAAAGAATACAAAGACTGCCATCGAGACTGCGTATGCCTTTCTTGCCAGCAGGATGCGCACAACTGAAGAAGTCAGGAAGCATCTTGAAAGCAAGGGGTATAATGGGGACGAGATCACTGATGCAATAAACGAACTGATCGGCATGAGATATCTTGATGACTATCTTTATGCACTCAGGTATTATGAGTATAATCATGAAAAAAAGCGCGGTGTTCTCAGAGCCGAAAGGGAGCTGATCGAGAAGGGAATCGACAGGGAATCCGCACGCAACGCAAAGGAAGACTTTCTGTATGAGAATAAAGTCAACGAGTTTGAGGATGCTCTCGACATAGCACTCAGGGAAGTGTTCGTGCAATCAAGTGTTTACGGTGAACCGCCTGTGATGAAGACTGTCGATGACAGGCTGACTGCGAAGATCGCACGCAAGCTTGAAGGAAAGGGCTTTTCAAAAGGGGATATCTTCAGGGTGCTTGACAGTATAAGAAGAGAGGCTGCGGAATATGGGGATGAATGACAGGGACTCGAGAACAATAAAACTCATAGGTGAGGAAGGATTGTCGCTGCTTAAGGCCTCATCTGTGCTGATTGTCGGCGTGGGAGGTGTTGGCTCATATGCTGCGGAAGCAGTCGCGCGTGCGGGAGTCGGCAGGATCACTCTGATGGATGGCGACATCGTGCAGCCGAGCAATCTCAACAGGCAGCTCGTAGCTCTGACATCAACGCTTGGCAGAAACAAGGCTGAGGTGATGGCGGAGAGGATCAGAGATATAAATCCGGAGGCTGAGGTCACAGCTCTCGCAAGATTTTATGAAGAGGATGATGCTCTCGATCTTACTGAATACGACTGGATAATCGATGCTATCGACAGCGTCATTGCAAAAACAGCGCTCATAAAGACTGCTGTTGAAAAGGATGTCAACATTGTTTCGGCTATGGGCGCGGCAGGCAAATTCGATACGCAGTTCAAGGTCGCGGACATTTCAAAGACCTCGACCTGCCCGCTCGCAAAAGTGATGCGAAAGAGGCTGAGGGAGACAGGCATTGAGCATTTGCCGGTAGTTTATTCAGAAGAAAAACCCGTGCCGCGCGATGGGGAATTAGGCACGCTCAGCTATGTGCCGGGTTCAGCAGGACTGTGCCTTGCCGGCTATGTGATCAGATCCATCGCCGTCCAATAAAAAGGCAAATAAAGGAGGAAAGACGGTGAAGATTTTTGCTGTTGCAGATCTGCATCTGTCATTCAATGAGAATATAGACAAGCCTATGAACAAGTTCGGGCCGGGATGGGAGGACCATCCGGACAGGCTGAAGGATAACTGGGAAAAGCTGGTGACTGACGAGGACATCGTGCTGATCCCGGGCGATATCTCATGGGCTCTGAAGATAGAGGAGGCTATAGCCGACTTTGACTGGATCCATGCGCTTCCGGGCAAAAAACTCATCTCAAAGGGCAACCATGATCTGTGGTGGTCGAGGATCCGGTACCTGAATTCGCTCTATGATGATATAATATTCCTGCAGAACGAGTGCTATGTTGTAGAAGGTGAAAACATAGTGGTCACGGCTTCGAGAGGCTGGCCGTACCCGGGCTCTGATGAGTATACTGAGCATGACGAGAAGATATACGCCAGAGAGCTCGGCAGAATGAAGATGGGGCTCGATGCTGCAAAAAAGGAGGCTCCGGACTCACGCATAATCGCATGCCTGCACTATCCGCCGGCAGGTCCGTCAGGAAGAGCGACAGAGTTCACGAAACTCCTTGAGGAATACGGCGTATGGAAATGCGTATACGGACATCTTCATGGCATGCCTGCCTACGGCACAGGTATCAGAGGCAATTTCAGGGGCGTGGAATACATTCTCGCGTCTTATGACTTCATAGGCGGAGTGCCTAAGGTCATCTACGACAGCGGGGAGTGAAAAGGATACATAAAGTGGCAGAGGAAACAGGAAAGAGATACAGCAAAAAGAAGGTAAGAATAAACTACGGAAAGGCAGCCCGCGCACTGGCGCTGCTTATTCTTGTGCTTGCTGTCGTTCTGTCATACCTGCCTGTGGCTCTCGGAAGAGGGATGACATATGACCGCAGCCTCATAAGGCCTTGCGGGGAACTCGGTTCCAAGGCACCCGGGATCAGGGCGCAGGCTGCGATAATGTATTCGACAGATCTGGATAAGCCGGTGTACGAGAAGAACGCTGACCAGCGCATGGAGCCATACAGCATAACCAAGATACTTACATGCTATCTGGTGCTTGAGAATCTCGATCCGGATACGGAGGTGACTGCTTCTGCGAATGCCTGCAGAGAGCTTCCGGACGGCATGGAACTGGAGCTGTCGCCGGGCGAGAAGTCCAGAGCGCTGGACCTCGTATATGCAGCAATGATGATGTCTGCCAACGATGCAACGATAGCTCTTGGCGAGGCCGTTTCGGGCAGCGAGAAAGAGTTCGTTGAGCTGATGAACAGCACGATAAAGAAGTGGGGCTGCAATGACACACATTTTGTCAACACTAACGGATGGCAGAACAGAAACCATTACACTACTGCCCGTGACATGGCAGTCATCACAAAGCACTGCTTCGAGAATGAGAAGCTCAGAGAAATAGCTCTCACAAAAAAATACACCATGCCTGCTACCAATATGAGCGGCAGGCTCAAAATGGAAAATGCCCTGCTGAAAGCCACTAACAAAATTGAAGGGGTGACATTCGGCAAGACAGGAAGCTGGTCTGAAACCCAGTGTACGATCACGCTTGGCTTTGAGGAGAGCGGATTAAATGCCATAATAGTGCTTCTTGGAGATACTTCCAAGGGCAGAAAGGAAGACCCGCGCATACTCATAAAGGCTGCCCATGACCTGACGCCTGGCTTCATCGTTACTGACACTGATAAGGGTGTCTGCAATACATGGGTAAGGCATGGAGTAAAGTCAAAAGTGCCGCTAGATACAAAAGGGCTCAGATATGCTTACCCGAAAAACGAGAGAGCAGGGGGCATCAAGGTCAAGACTGAGATGGACATACTCGAGGCTCCGGTCAAAGAGGGTGAAAAAGTCGGCAAGTTCTATATCTATGCCAACAAGGAGGAAGTAGGGGAAGGTTATCTATATGCCGGCGAGGATATAGAGAAAGGCTGGCTGCCATCGTACCTTTACGTTTCAAACCGTACGACCCTGATCGTAGGAATCCTGATAGCTCTGATCCTGCTCCTTGGACTGGTTCTTGACCTGAGAAATAAAGCTCTTAGGAACAGAAAACAATAAAGCGCTGCCGGTAATGCCATAAGCGCTTCAACATCATCAAATACAAGCATTTTGCTATTGTGTAAGCTTCGCGAGTGTGTTAGAATAACACTCGCTGTGGAGAGGTACCCAAGTGGCTGAAGGGTCTGGCTTCGAATACCAGTAGGTCGGTAGTACCGGCGCGAGGGTTCAAATCCCTCTCTCTCCGCCAGTGACCCGTTGGAATTACAATGATTCCGGCGGGTTTTTTCTTTGAATTCTGACTACACTTGACTACACTTTAAATGATATCGGTGAAAACGATAGCCTTTTTTATTACTCTATGAAAGGGCCAGCGCCATCTTTTCATACCGCTCCTGCTCATCACTTCTGTCATAGCAGTAATTATTCAGAGTCGTTTTTTCATCCATATGGCCGATTATTTGTCTCACAGTATTGAGGTTAAGCCCATTATCCAGCATGGATGAGACTACAGTTTTACGGGCTTTATGCGAACTGCGTTCTAGGATCCCGAGTTCTCTACAGTATTTTGTAAATGTCTTTTGAATAGATGTGTAGGTGTTAAGAGGGGTATCATGCGGGCAGAAAACATATCCTTCAACAGGTTTACCTTTTTCCTGTCTTCGAACTATAGTAGCTTCAATAACTTCTTTTGCAACCGGTATTAGCGGAATCTCTCTGTCGCCGAAAGTCCCTTTGGTGCGATCAATGATCTTCCCGCTAGGGTAGGTTACCATACGCCTTACATGCAGAATATCCCCATCGATATCTTCATACCTTATCGCTGCTGCTTCGCCGACTCTGATGCCGGTGTAAAACATGAATACCAGAGCGAGCGGAACAAACTCCTGAACATAGTTTTCCTTGTTCTCATAGGCGGTCCATGCATGCTCTATCATTCTAGTCTCTTCATCTTTTGTGAAGACTTGCGTTTTATCGGCTTTCTTTTTCTCAGGTACCAGAACTCTCTTTTTATCCACCTTTACACTAAGAAAAGGATTCCTCTCAATTATTTCGCTATCTACTGCATAGTCCAGCAGCTGCCTGATAATAAGAGAGAAGTTGCCATACTTGTGTTTATTCATACTATGATCTCTGATCATCTTATGAACCCATGCATCGATTTCAAGTTTTGTTAGTGAAACAATGGGTTTGTTAGCGATGTCTGATTTTTCATAGTATTTTTCCCAGTCTTTCTGAATGCGAAGGATCGTATTCTCAGCAACATGAAGAGCTTTATACTCGATCCATAACGGATATAATCCCTTCATAGTGATATACCTGCGGTCAGTACTGTTGTGGGCATCGATGCCGGAGTAATAGTCACATACAGCATCTTCCACCTTCTTCTTAGTTGACTTTGCTATGAGACGTCTGCCATTACGACAGGACTCATCTGGTACATATGTCTGCCAGCGTCCATCACTTCTCTCTGTTATTGCATATTTGTGTTGTTGTAGTAACTGCTCCTTTCTTGACCTTGCCATATCTTCTACCACGCCGTTCAAATCGATAGTACCATTGTTTTTCAGATACGACAAGATTTCTGTGTCGGAGAAAGATGCCGAAGCCGGCATCTTTTGCTGTGAAGTATTGGTCATTGCCATGCCTCGGCACCTCCTTTCCAAATTGCTTTGCAGTGACAATAAAAATGCCGATCACTTGCTGTGATCAGCGTTCATGATCGCGGTCATCCCGCTGTCTACCGCGTTGCTTCATATGATCTCCGCGACAGTATTCGCGTTCAATTTTTATGTCCTCACGAACCTTTTCGCTCCGCTCCAGAGTGAAGTCCGCGGTCTTTTTCTCTTTCCGTAATACAGATATTTCCTCTGTAAGGAGATTTCTTTCTGTTTTCAACTCATCTATCCTTGAAGGATCTTTCTCTCGTCTCAAACGATTTTTTATTACATTTCGTTCCCGGGAAAGCACATCCACGCGCTGTTTTGAGTCTGAAATAAACTTCTTCACATCAGTTTCAGTGTGAAGGTGATGCTTTGCCATCAGCTGTGCGCAGGCAGAGTATTTGTCACACATCCTGCAGGCTTCGCGCATTTCCGGAGACAGCGGCTTATGTTTCTTCTTCGGCCGGTATCCCATCAGATAAAGGTAGTGAAGATACTGAGCATAAATACCGCTGATCTTTCTGAGCTTATTCCTGTGGACTTTGACTGGCGCATATCTGACAAGGGAGGGGTTGTTCCTTGCTATGAGCTTCTCCCGATTGTGAGCAATAGTCTCAAGGCTGTTCTCATATACACGCTGCTCGATCCTATCAAGCTCATATTCTTCACCGAGCTGGAATAATCTCGTCGGCTTTTTCGAGTGTATCGATCTTATAGTCGGATACTTTCTGCTTTCGTTGTATGCTATGATATATCCCTTCTGCCTCATCAGATTCATGAATGTCGGCATGTTGGTACTGAGAGAGATGGCATTATCTATCTCATCACGCATCAGATTGTACTTGGTAGGCTCACCATTTTTCTCAGCGAAATGGAGCTGCCGTGGTGTTTTGCCGAGCGGTTTCTCGATGACGAACAGACCATTCTCGATACAGATCTCATCAGAAAGTCTCCTGAGTTTTGTATATGCTGCTTTGTTGTCGTTGAACTTTTTGCCGTCGATAAATGATACCGAGCAACAAACCAGGTGATTGTGAAGGTGGCCTTTGTCAAGATGAGTCGCGACCAGCACCTGATATTCATCTCCGAACATCCTGCGTGCGAGCTCGACACCAAGCGTATGACATTGCTCAGGTGTGACTTCACCCGGCTTGAATGACTGGTAGCAGTGGTAGGCAACATTGCCTCCGGTCTTACCAAAGTGTCGTTGAGTACTGAGCATCTCATCAAGTGCAGTCTCAGCGAAGCAGTTTACTCCGGTGACATAGCATGCTTTCTCATTTGTACCTGCAGTTTTTTCTCCGTTCATCGCATACATGATGACCGCTTCGAGGTCATCTTCTGTCGTCTTTTCCGGGTTGGATGCGTAGTCAACGAGTCTCTTCAGAGTTCCTTTTACCGGCCAGATCTTAGTCGTCGCCATCGATCTTCACCTCATTATTTTCTGTGGAGTGGGTGAGAAGTTGCAGTGTTTCGGTCTGGATCCTGCTCAGACGATCAGCAACATTTCTGTAAAACCTGATGTTGTTTTCGTTTGTCGATGACTGAGCATACCTTTCAAAGAGGCTGACTTCGTTCTGAAGGCGCATGATGCTTTGGATTATTTCATCAGATGGAAGCTCCTTCGGCTCGATATTCATCGCTATCTGACGAAGATATTCCGATACGGTCAGCTTACATTTCTTCGCATTGCGTTCTATTTTTTTCTTCTCGGCAGGTGTCACTCTGATGTTTATGCCGAGATTTCTTTGCCTGTTTGCCATTATGATCATCCTTTCTGTGACGGTAAACGTCATGGTTTCGCAGTTGTAGTTGTTAACGTGTATGAAAGGGGTTGCAGGGGCAGAGCCACTCCCGGTATTGCCACGAAGTGCAGTGCTGCGGCGTTGTGAGTATTGCCACATCGTGGCTGGCGATACATAGCCTATGCTCGCTATTATTACGGACAGGCTTTAAGACTGTCCTCGTGGCAACACCTGTGGCCATACACGGGTGCTGCCTTTATATTGTATGATCAGTGACGGTAGTGACGCTTGTGACGATACTGTGCGGGAGGGGGTATCACACAGGACCGTCATTATCGTCACTATCGTCATTGCTGCTTGCGTCCTGAAGTGACTTGTCCTTTGCAGGATCATAGCTGAAAGTGATACGGCGAAGATTGGCTTCCTTCTTCTGCTCGTATGTGATGCCAGCCGGGTGTAGCACATCGTAGTAGTGTCTGGTGATATACTGCATGAGTTTGTTGGGTGCGATAGTACTGTCACCAATCAGGGCGAGTAGTTCAGTCGCGCTGCCAGACCACGTGCCGTGCTCCCTGATGAAGTCTGCTATGCGGAAGATGGCATCCGGCACCGCTTCCTTTACCAGGTCAGTTGCATCCAGCTCTTGCAAAACGGACCATCTGGGGAAGTTGTACTCGAGTATAAACTTGTGCTCTTCGACATCACGTCCGCGGATATACAGCTCAGCCGTGGCAGACCCTGCGTACTTCTTTAACACCATATTGGTATCGCTGGCTCCGCATATGGCGACCGAGCCAGAGATCTCATTGAACGGATCACGTTTGTCCGGCTGCTTGCGCAGGTGATGGAGCACAAGGATGGACCTGTCGTTTACATCCGCAATCTTCTTGATCTTTGCGATCTCCTCATAGTCCTTGCTGTATGTGCCGGTGCCCGAGCCGTCATCTGACTGCCTGACCTTCTGCAGCGTGTCTATGATGATAAGTTCTATGTCCGGATGCTTACGCAACATTTCAACAACGTCTCGAGTGAACCCGTTGCCAAGACGGTCGCTCGTGGTACTGAAGTACAGATTGGGCGGTGCTTCATCACAGAGCTGGTACATCCTGTCCCGAACACGATGCTCAGTATCTTCAAGGCAGAGATACAGGACTCCGGCCTGTCTGACGCGCCTGCCGAGGAACTCTCCGCCTGACGCAATGGCTATGGCCAGGTCCAGAGCCATCCAGCTCTTTCCGATCTTGGATGAACCCGCGAGTACCGTCATACCCTTAGGTATGATTCCATCGACCAAAGCAGGCAGGGACTTAAATGGTTTGAAGTACAGTTCTTCTGCAGATATTGGTTTGATTGGCATCGTTTACCTCCTTTCCTGGCATCACTGCCGTTTCTTCTTTCTGTTCTTTCTTTCGTATGGGCAGTCTATAATGATCGTCCGGAAACTCTGCTTGCAGTCTCGGTCACACTTTTTGCAGAGATCGTTGTACTTCATCCGGTTACGTTCATCGAGAAAAAACTGCCATTCCTGTTTGTGTTTCTTACTTAGCCTAGGGCATGCTGTATCCTCCAATCTCCCGAGTACCTTGTAAAAAAGTGCAATTCTCGGGGCGTTTTTTGATTTTTTGTATGTCTATACCAGGGTTTTTGACACATGAATAGTGAATTAGGTATCCTGGGTCCTTTGATTGGTCTAAGTTGCAAAAAACGATCTTTCAGGCAGAGAGACGGCTATCTCTCTCATGAGTCGTTAGCTCCCGCAGGGTTCTCCTGTGGCCGCCCCCATTGCGATGTCTGTGGCTGAACGGAAGTATCATTGTACCCTGAGACTGTCATCGCACATTGCAGCTGCCACGCTGCCTTTCAGAACTTCAGTTTTATCGCTCGCTCACCAAGTGAGGTCATGGCGCACCTGTCCTGCATGCTTACGGTTTTGCCGATATCCCAGGGAAAGTACCTGATCGATCTTTTATTCAGTTGTGATAGCACCCTCTACTAGTGGGAAATGAAAACCACTTTTGTGGGGTATGGTTGATGGCTTTTTTCAGTTGCTCCTGACAAAGCCCTTCACCTATAGCCAGGAGAGAGGGCAACATATGAGGAATTTTGATGTTTAAAATGAAAAACATCAAAGTCCTTCACCTTTAGTCACGGGAGATCCCCAAAATTAATGCTTTTTCTGTTCAAAATGAAAAACAATCAAGCCCCCTTCATCTGAAAGCCACGAGAGTGGCAAAAATATGGCATTTTTCAAATAGTTTTTCAGAATGAACACATGACCCTTCTACTAGTGAGAAATGAAATCGTGTTTTGACCAGGTGTTTTTGCAAATGTTTTTATAAAAGAACGGATTTTCTTTTTTGATGCACTGATTATACACAGACGGATGCTGAAAATACGGACTGCACCAGACCGATTGATTTTGTACAAAGATGTACAATAATGAAGGCCTCTCACTAGTGGGAAATAAATATTTGAAATGGACACCCATATAGAGGGAAAACACCCCTGATGCGTTTTTCTTGAGCGATTATTGCATATACAGCTTCAAATATGGTGAAACTGAGTTGTACTACAAAAACCTTGAAATTCCAATGTTTCTGGAAATCACGATTTCTGAAACCGTTGATTTTTCGTTCCAAAAAGTACATTCCCATGTCACAAATTCAAAAGCATTTTTCGTAGCGAATAGAGAAGAGTGTTTAGAAAGATTAATAATAATAAGCATTAATTATTAAGATATGACTGCTATGATTCATTTATTAGATCACAGCAGTTTTTTCAAGAAAGGGAAACCAATGGGTGATAATATGAATGATATAAAAGCAAAAGTCGATAAAGCCGTTGAACAATTCAAGGAAAGCAAAACAGGAAAGACTGTTCTTGGCGAAGATGGCAAATTCGACAGAGAGGATATAGACAGGATCTCACAGGAAGTAAAGGATTCTAAAGTCGGAAAGGCTGTTTTCGGTGAAGACGGCAAATTCGACAAAGGGGATGTAGAGAGACTTACCGAGGGGGCAAAAGCAGCAGTCAAGGATGCTGTTGATAAAGCCAAGAGAATACTCAGTGAATAGTAACGGCTTTTCAGAATCTTTTTTCATTTACTCTCATAACAACAGCAGCAGGACTCCGGATCGTATTTCGGAGTCCTGTTGCTGTCAAGAAAAAACCATTTGTTAAGAATTTGATAATAATCGTTCAGAAAACAATAATGATCCTTTATGTTTTCATACTCAGAATATTAAGATTCGATGCTTATACTGATCCTGTCATGAGCAACAAGGCCCCTGACAATAAATATTAGAAAGGATATGAAACATGGATCAAAAAAACAGGAAAGGATACACTTCTAAACGTTTACTGGTATTGTTAATGTCCTGTGCGGTTGCGCTTACCGGACTGACGGCCTGCAAGGATAAGCAGAAAAACGAGACGATCGATAAGCCGAAGACAGAGATTCAGCAGCAGGATGACAATTCGCAGAAGTCCCAGCAGTCACCGACTGATCAGACACAGGTCGATAACAGCAAATCCCAGTCTGGCAGCCAGGTACAAAGCGGATCTCAGACAAACAAGCAGAATTCAACGACAGC
>JAFVPI010000112.1 GCA_017505405.1 Mogibacterium sp. | reverse complement strand
GTTTCAAAGTGAGCGAAGAAATGAAGTGCCTTGTGCAGCACATTTCCTGCGCAGAGATCCGGCATAAGCAGAACATCTGCATTGCCTGCCACTTCACTCTCCACTCCCTTATGATGAGCTGCTTCCTCATCGAGAGCGATGTCAAGAGCGAAAGGCCCGTCAACTACGCAGCCGTTCCAAGTCCTCGCCTTGAGATCCGCTGCATCAACAGTACTCGGGATCTTTTCATTTACTTTCTCGACTGCAGAGATCACAGCGACTTTAGGTGTGTCCACACCAAAGGCAGCTGCAAGCTCAGCGGCATTTTCCAGGATCCTCGCTTTTGCCTCAGCATCAGGTGTTATATTGACGGCACAATCCGACGCAAACATCAGCTTGCTCTTCTCCGGCCATTCGAATACCGTGCACTGGCTCAGAACCTTGCCCGGTGGCAGGATGCCTGTTTCCTTGTTCAGGATAGCACGCATGAACGACGCAGTCTGCATGAGACCTTTCATAGGCATGTCCGCAGCGCCTTCACGGACCTTAGCCACAGCTTTATTTGCAGCCTCTCTTTCATCCGTTTCATTGATGATCTCATAATCATCCGCAGACTCTCTGTACTGTTTCAGCAGAGCAAGAATTGCAGGTTCATCACCGATCAGTATCCCCTTTACGACACCCTTTCTCTTAGCCTCGATCAATGCAGACAGAGCAGGCTCATCATGAGCGCCTGCAAGTGCAACAGTCTTGCAGATACCGTTTCCGAGTACGTATTCTTCAACTTCTTTAAATGAATGGAACATATCTATTTCCTTTCTCTATTCAGCCTTGAGATCAAACTCCTTGAGCGTGATCTGTCCGCTTACAGCCTTATATGCGTTGAGGCAGAGGGACTCCATCTCTCTTTCACCCGGCATGACAACGACAGGTGCGATGAATTCTACTCTTTCCTTTATATGCTCGCAGATCCATTCCGAGTTCGCCATCCCTCCGATGAGCAGTATCGCGTCTACATGACCCTTGAGCACGGTAGCATAAGCCCCGATGTCTTTAGCAGTCTGATAGCACATTGCCTCAAGCACCTGCTCAGCATATGTATCACCCTCAGCTATCCTTTTCTGGATATCTCTGACATCAGTAGTCCCGAGGTATGCGCTGAGTCCTGCCTCTCCGTTGATATGTCTCTTCATCTCGGCATGCGTGAACTTGCCGGAGTAGCAGAGATCTACCAGCTGGCCCGTAGGCACAGTGCAGCATCTGTTGTTCGAGAACGGTCCGTCTCCTGTCAAAGCATCCGGTCCGTCAATGATGCGACCATTGTGGTGAGCAGCTACACTGATGCCTCCGCCCAGCATGACTACTACCAGATCGAGCTCCTCGTACTTCTTTCCATTCTGCTCAGCATAGTAATTCGCCATCGCGCGGTGGTTCAGAGTCTGGAAGGATGCTTTTCTGGAAAGCTCCTTGAGGCCGGTGAATCTCGCTATCGGTTCGAGCTCGTCAGTTGTAGGCATATCTGTTGTTACAGCAATCGCATGGTCACTCTTCTGAGCAAGCTCATTGGCGATCTCAACACCCAGATTGCATGGATGGATACCGTATTTACCGCTGCGGTTCTGTGCGCGGTAAGCATCATTGATCCTATAAGTGCCTCCTTCGAGAGGTTCGCAGTGACCTCCTCTGGTGCTGATAGCGTCAATTTCATCCAGAACGATGCCGTTCTCTTCCATGAACTTTACGATTGCATCCCTGCGCATCTCGTACTGATCCCAGATATCCTTTGATTTAGCCAGCTCATCTGAAGAGTGTGCCAGATTAGTCTTCATCTGGCACACATCATTGATGTAGTAAGCGAGCTTTGTGGAGGTTGAGCCAAGGTTCATGGCCATTACTTTGTAATCCTTCATAATTCCCGCCTCCATATTATTATTCGCTCATGAACTGGAGCTTTTTCATTGTAGCGTTATAGTTGCTTGTGACTTCTTCCTGAAGAGCGACCTTCTGCTCAGGAGTCAGAGCTTTGAATCTTCCCTGGAGCTTGGTGTACTCCTCAACAGGCTTGAGTTCCTTTACCTTGCTGTTGATGGTGACCTTACCGTCCTCATATTCAAAGTTGATCCAGCATCCTGTCTGTTCAGCGAGTCTTGAGATCTCGATGGTCTTTGCAGGGTTGCTTCTCCAGCCTGTCGGACATGGTGCATAAATATGGAGCAGTGCAGGTCCGTCAGCCTCTCTTGCCTTCTTGACCTTCTTCTGAAGATCAGCGATATTATGTGCAGATGCAGTAGCTACATAAGGGATATTATGAGCGATAGCGATCTGAGTGAGGTCCTTTCTTCTGACCTTCTTGCCTCCAGGGGTTGTTGTTGTAGCTGCAAACAGCGGTGTCGAGCTGGAGCCCTGGATACCTGTGTTCATGTATGCTTCGTTGTCGTAGCATACGTACAGGATCTTGTCGTTTCTTTCGAAAGCTCCGGACAGCGACTGGAGTCCGATGTCTACGGTAGCTCCGTCTCCGCAGAAGCAGAGAACTGTCGTATGGTCGTTGCCCTTAGCCTTAAGAGCTGCCCTGATACCGGAAGCACTTGCAGCCGTGTTCTCGAGGTTGCCCTGGTAACCAGGAACCTTTACATTCGTCTCTTTGCAGTATCCCGAGAAGAGTGCGGCACACCCAGGCGGGATCAGGATTATAACATCATCATCAAGAGCATCCATGACCTTGCGGATAACTATCTCAAGTCCGCATCCGTGGCATGCGCTTACGCCGTGGGATATCAGACCCCTTGCTTCGTCTTTAATCTCTAACATACTTGGTCACCTGCCTTATCTCCATAGCGCCCTCTTTGAGGTCGATCCATTCAGTGTTCTCCGTTCTTGTGCCTGCCTTGATCTCGAGCAGTTCGTTGAACATCCTCTCAACGTTCACTGCCGGTACATCGCGGCCGCCGAGTCCTCCGATAAAGTGGCGGAGATCGACGTTTGTTCTTGTCAGCGCACCTGCTGTCTCATTCCAGAGCGGTCCGTTGTAGTTGCCCATGCATGAGCTTCTGTCAAAGACTCCGACTACAGGTACATCCTTGAGGGCCTCGCGTACGAGTGCTGCAGGGAATGGGCGGAACTGTGTGAGTTTTACCATTCCTACTTTCTTTCCCTCTGCTCTCATCTTGTTGACGACGTACTTGATAGTACCGTTCATCGATCCGAGAGCTACGAGAACAGCGTCGGCATCCTCTGTCAGGTATGACTCCACCTGGGTCATCTTACGGCCGAACTTAGCGGCAAACTCATCCATGACCTCAGCAGCTACGACTGTAGCATTGTCCATGCCGACCTTCTGCTGATATCTCATCTCAGTAAAATCTTCCGGGCCTGTGAGGTCGCAGCAGAACATCGGATCCTCAGTATCGAGGTACATATTCTTAGCAACATACTCACCGATGAACTCGTCAACTTCCTCCTGAGTCGGGATCTCCAGCTTCTGCATGGAGTGCGACAGGAAGAATCCGTCGAAGCATACCATCATAGGGAGAAGCACTCTGCTGTCCTCGGCGATCTTGACGCCCATAAGGATCATGTCGAAGATCTCCTGTACATTCTGGCAGTAGAACTGCATCCAGCCAGTGTCTCTTGCGTTCATCGCATCGCCGTGCTCGCACTGGAGTGTCCAAGGAGCAGCAAGTCCTCTGTTGACTACAGGCATCACCATTGGGATGCGGAGTCCGGAAGCCATGCTCAGGACCTCGTTCATGAGCGCGAGTCCCTGCGAAGCGGTAGCGGTCGTTGTACGGACTCCTGCAAGTCCGGCTGCCACGCATGCCGACATTGCGGAGTGCTCAGATTCAACGCGGATATATTCTGCATCGAGTTTTCCGAAATCAACGAATTCAGCCATTGTTTCCGAAATAGTCGACTGCGGTGTGATCGGATATACAGCAACTACTTTAGGTCTGGTAAGTCTGAGAGCCTCAGCTGCTGCTCCGTTTCCGTCTAACATTTTCTTAGCCATTATGCCTCACTCCCTTCCGGAACCATCTTGATGCACTTCTTAGGGCACTCGTTTGCGCAGATGCCGCAGCCCTTGCAGTAGTTCCAATCAAATGAAACACATTCTTTCTTAGTCTTATCTATTGTGATGATGTCCGGCGGACAATATCTTGCGCAGGTGCCGCACTTGATGCACTGATCGAAATCTACTTCAGGCCTTTCAAGTCTCCAGCTGCCTGTATTCGCGCTTGCGAATATCGCCGCTACCGGTCCCAGCACGCTACATTTCTGCAGTTTTTTCGTAGGTTTCTCTTGCTGATTCTGCATTTTTGTCACCTGCTTTCTTTCCAAAGGTCTCTGCGATAGCTTTTTGTACAGATTCGATGCTGCAGATGTCTGCCTTGGCGATGGCGCCAAGCATCGAGCTGTTAGGGATAGCTCTGCCGATATACTTATATGCTATAGCGGTTGCATCTACATAGTAGACTTTCTTGAATCCCATATCCTTGTACTGCTTTACTACTTCAGGATCCTCAGAGTTGAGGATCAGTATGGACTCTTCATGGATACCGTTTGCAACATTTACATTCTTCTGAGGGAGAGTCGGATCAAATACGATCACTACATCCGGCTCATATACGAATGAATTCAGCAGAACCGGCTCCTTGTCGACGATCATACTTGTATTGACCGGGGCTCCTCTGCGTTCATGACCGTATGAAGGAATCGTTACTGCGTATTCATCTTCATACAGGGATACTGCTTTAGACAGTACTTTGGCACCGGTTACAACACCCTGTCCGCCGATACCGAAAAACTTCAGCTGTAGCATGAATAGTTTCTCCTTTCAATGATTAAGATCTTTCGATCCTTCTCTTGCAATATTGTTTCGTATTTCGGAACGCCATTTCTTTATGTGAAATATACAGTGATTTAAGTAAGATGTCAATACTATTTTTGAAAAAACTCCTGCCAGGACAAAGATAATCTTTTATATACCCTCTCAAACCTTCGTATTATTGCTGAATACAGCGCTATATAAATAATGTAGGATCTTTTTTACAGCATGTCAGAAATAAAAAAAC
The DNA here is from genome assembly GCA_017505405.1 of Mogibacterium sp. Taxonomy (GTDB): domain Bacteria; phylum Bacillota; class Clostridia; order Peptostreptococcales; family Anaerovoracaceae; genus Crickella. The sequence continues at coordinate 5,680 of JAFVPI010000112.1, read as the reverse complement.
AAGCCTATTGACAAGCTGCTCTTCCGATGATATATTATTGACAAGTTCTATATGCGAAACGCCATTTCTTTTTACGAAACCTCAATATGTAGATTAGTAGAAAGGATAAGCATATGAGCCTCATATTAGCAACCACACCAATCATAGTTGTTGTTGTCGGTATCGTTGTACTTAAGAAGCCTACATGGATCGTTTCACTGGTCGCAATGGCCTACAGCGCGATCCTTGCTTTAGTAGCCTTTAATACTGATATTGGTACTATTATTAGTACTACAGGAGACGGCGTTTATTCCGCTCTCCAGACGTGCTTCCAGCTCTGGAGCGCGTTTGCCCTTCTCGAGCTCATGATCAGAAGCACTGGAATGGAGCGCATGAAGGTAACTATAAGCCGTCTCACAACAGATAAGCGCGTACAGATCGTACTTATTGCTTTCTGTATAGGCGTATTCATCGAGGGAGCTACCGGAAGCGGCGCACCTGCGGCCATCCTCGCTCCTTTCCTGCTCGGACTCGGGTTTGAACCGGTATTTGCCGCTGCAGCCTGCCTTATCGGAAACGGTCTCCCACCTTGCTTCGGAGGTGCAGGAGTTCCTACGATATCCGGTATGGCCGGTATCACTGATCAGGTTCCGCTGAATGCTCTCGTAGCCATGGAGGGAAGATTCCTCTGCGTCGGCATCTTCATAGTTCCTGTCATCATGCTGGTCGTTCTCTACGGATGGAAGAGCCTCAAAGGAATGTGGGGCTACCTCCTCGCTATAGCAGTGACAATGTCAGCCAGTATGTTTGTAGTAACCACTTTCATAGGGCCTGAGATCGCTGACCTTGTAACTGGTATCATCGGAGCTATTGCGTCCGTTGCATACATCAAATTGGTAGGCGTTAAAGAAAATGAAGAGTATGTTAATGATGTTGACTATAATGTTCAGTCAGATCTGACAGCATTCAAAGCATTCTTCCCTTACCTTCTGACTCTGATCGCACTGCCTGTAGTAAGATTCACAGTGCCTATGAGCATCCTCACAATGTATGGCTATCCGACATGGATCGGCGTCGTTGTGCACCTGGTAGTTCTGGTAAGCGCATTCGTTATGGGCTGCCCTGAGAAATTTATCAAGTGTGAGGTAGAAGGTCTCAAAAAGCTGGTATTCGTAATAATCGCCCTCTGCGCAATGTTTACACTCTCCAACATCTGCAACACATCGGGAATGATGTCAGAGATAGCGGGAGCAATCGTAAGCGTAGCCGGCAAGGCTTATCCGGCAGCAGCAGTTATCGTCGGAGCGTTCGGAGCATTCATGACTGGCAGCTGCCTCGGCTCCAACCGTATGTTTGCACCTATGCATCTTGAGGCAACAACAGGTCTTGGCATAAACAGCGTCGTAAGCATCTGCGGATCCAGCGTCGGCGCCTGCGCAGGCAACATGATCTGCCCTAACAACGTAATCGCAGTAAACGCCACACTCGAGCTCAAGAATGCAGAAGGAATAGTAATGGGAAGAACGATCAAAGCATTCCTCTGTCTGGCGCTTGTATATGTAGTGCTGGCTATGCTTTATACATACATAGTCTTCCCGAACTTCGGAATGTAAAGTAAACTAAGTAATTGAGATAATATAGGAGGAAAAAACATGAAACTTGCAGTTATCGGCGGAGCCGGCGGGCTCGGAGCAACCACCGCATTCTGCTGCGGATATAAGCATCTGGTAGACGAGATCAAGCTGATCGACATCAAAGAGAACATGGTAAAGTCCCACGCTATGGACATGGGTCAGGCATTTCTTCCATTCGGCAAGACAAAAGTCTCCGCTGCGGATTATCCTGATATCAGCGATTGTGAAATAATCCTTTGCTGCGCCAGCATGCCTGAAGGCAAGGTCAAGGACCGTGCTGACATCCTGGGAGCAAATATAAAGATCATGCTTCCGATCTGTGAAAACATCAAGAAGTACGGAAATCCGAATGCAGCCGTCATCATCACGGGAGCCCCTATCGATGTATGGGCATACTGCTTCTGGAAGCTCATCGGCTGGAAGCCGAGCCAGTTCCTCGGTTTCAGTGTCAACGACGCTCTTCGTCTCAAGTGGGCGATCGAGAAAGCTACCGGCAAGGAGTATGAGAAGCTGGATGCAACAGTTCTCGGCGAGCATGGCGGAGACGGACAGGTCAGAATGTATGACCAGATCAAGTATGACGGAGAGCCTCTCGTACTCTCCGATGAAGAGTTTGAAGCAGTAGAAAGCGCTACTGCTAACTGGTTCAAGGAATGGCAGGCTCTTGAGGCAGGAAGGACAACATCATGGACATCCGCTGTAATGCTGACAAAGATGATCGAGATGATCATCGATGAGTCTGACGAGGTCATTCCGGCTTCGACACCTCTGGTAAGCGAGTACGGATTCGAAGGCGTTTCGATGGGTATGCCTGTCAAGCTCGGATACGGTGGAGTGACTGCCGTTGTCGATCCTGGATTTACAGAGGAACAGTTCGCAAAGATGGGTAGAACAGCTGACAAGCTCAGAGGCCAGATCTCACAGGTTCCACTGGATTAGTGATGATATCATCTCCCTATATAATAAGAAGCAGCCGGAGGAAGGACATCTCCCTCCGGCTGTTTTCGTTTCTGTCTTTGATCGGATCAATTCAGATCCAACCCATTTCTTTTGATTTGCGTGTGAGATGATCTATGAACGCATGCTCTATCTCTTTTACTGACGACCCTTTCTTTTTTACAAAGATCCAGTCCCAGAAAAGATCTTCCTCAAGCTCTGCTGTATGAAGATCATGATATTTAGAGTTTTCCGCCACAGGAACCGGTACGATCGCAGTAGCATAACCTTTGGATGCGATCGCCAGAGCATTATCTATCTCTACAGTCTCAAAGAATATCTCCGGCTCAAAATCGTAATTCTCACGGCAGATCCTATTGAATTCACGGTATATGCTGAAATCCTTGTTTTCGAGAACAATAGGATGCTCCCTCAGGTCGGATATAGATATTACTTCTCTCTCTCCGATCTTTTTGCATTCCTCGCTTTCAATACTCATCATCGCACAGCATCTGAAATGACACCACGGCTTTGAGTCGAAATCAGATGATATCGTAGGCGCCGCCATGATCCCTATATCGACAGCCCCTGTTCTTACAAGGTCTTCTATTTTTTTATCCGGGCCCTCAATTATCTCCATGCGAAAATTCGGATACTTTTTTGTAAAGCTCAGAATATAGTCTATGCCCATCATGACTATAATGCCCTGTGAAAAACCGACTTTGAGTACTCCATGTCTGTTTTCCAGCTCCAGGTGAAACATCTCTTCCATTTCACGAAGATCTGCGATCAGATCTTCGCTCTTTTCCAGAAATGCCTTTCCATAGTCATTCAGGATCATTCCGCCGGATGCTCGTTTAAATAAACTGACTCCCAGTTCATTCTCCACTCTTTTTATAACGACACTCAGCGCCTGAGGTGTCATATACAGCTGCGCAGCGGCCTTTCCTATACTGCCCGTCTCACAGACCTTGCGTACCGCCATTATATCGTTTGTATTCATGATCTATCCTGCCTGATCGATATATGCCCCCATACCTACACAAAAATGGTATTTGAACGGAAAGTCAAAGTCAAGTTTACTACAAGACCTGTATCAATTATCTGTTGATGCTATACCAATCATCCTTTTATTCTTCCGAAGATACTATCACTATATAATGTATGTATCATAGCGAAACACCATTTCTTTATACGGTTTATCAATTCAAATCAATACGCTTCGGGCGTATATCACGAAAGGAGTACCAACTAATGGAAAACCAGAAGTGGGCAGATCCTAATGCCCTTGCAAATGTTGCAACAGGACTGGGTATATACAGCCTTATCCCATATTTCTTCGGGCTTGTTGACAACATCGTAGGTTGTATCCCTTGGATGTTCGGAGGACTCATCTGCATGATCATAGCAGTTGTTGGCCTTTTCAAGAATGGCGATATCGTAAGTGCTACAGCTAACGCCATCCTTACAGTAGTTTGCCTGTTCGGCAATTTTTATCACGCATTTATCACCCTTGTATGGGGTTCAAACGTTACAGAAAACTTCCAGGCTTCACTGGTAATGGGAGACGGCATGGCTGACCTCGCAGCAGCATTCTTCTGCGGTTGTGTAGCTTATATTGCATGGGGCGCTAATAAACTGCAGTCCATCGCAGTTGCTCTTCCGACGCTTGCCTTCTTCCTCCTTTTCCTGATGCAGATGGGTATCGCAGGACCATTCTGGTTCATACCTCAGATCTGCTTCACATTATTCGGAACATGGCTGGTCTACTCCGGCGCAGCGATCATGTTCCATCAGGCTACCGGCAAGCAGATCCTGCCGTACATCAAATAGGGAGGTAATACGATGAGAAACTATCCTAAGCTTAAAGTAGCAGCCGTTCAGGCCAGCCCTGTCTATATGGATATGGACGCCACTGTTGTCAAGGCCTGCAGGCTCATCAAAGAAGCAGCAGACAAAGGAGCCAAGATCGTAGGTTTTCCTGAGGCATTTCTTCCGGGATTTCCATACTGGTGCTATCTTGATGACCCAATCACACTGATGCCTTATACACAGCTCTTATTCGCTAATGCTATCACATGCCCTGGCAATGAGCTCAGCCAGATCGCTCAATGCGCCAAGGAGAACAATATATACGTTGTCATCGGTGCAACTGAAAGAGACGGCGGAAGTGTATATGACACACAATTCGTTATAGACGATTTCGGCAACATCATCGGCAAGCATCGCAAGCTTAAACCTATGAATTCCGAGAAGATGATCTGGGGCGAAGGCGATGCGAGCACTATGGAAGTCTATGACACTCCATACGGAAGACTCGGATCACTCATGTCATGCGATCACATGAACCCAATGGCATCCATGGTAATGAATGCTCAGAAGGAAGAGATCCATGTAGCATCCTTCCCTGCACTTTCTGAGTCGCCATCATGGTACAGATCATATGATGTCAACTGGACACTTGCAAACTGCTACTCGATCTCAAATGCCTGCTTCGTCATCTTCAGCACCAGCATAGTTACACAGGAGATGATCGACATACTCTGCAAGGATCACCCTGAATATGAAAAGCTGCTGCCTATCGGAGGCGGCAAAGCATGTGTTCTGTCACCTAATGGGCTTGTCATCAGCGACACCCTCCCTGAAAATGAAGAAGGTGTTGTCACAGCAGATATCGACATTGCGGCGATAGGCATTGAGAATTTTGAGCGCGACACTACCGGACATTACTGTAATCCATCGGTCAGACTCATCGTCGACCGCACACCGCGAAAAGTAGTCTGGTTCGAGGGTGCAGAGCCTGACAATTACGTTCCATACGATGCACTTAAGAAATATCTGGAGGGAGGTTCGGTAAGATGATGAATTATCCTAAGTATAAAGTAGCGGCAGTGCAGGCAGGACCTGTGTATATGGATCTTGATGCAACTGTTACAAAGGCATGCAAGCTTATTGAAGAAGCTGCCTCCAACGGAGCTAAACTCGTTGGCTTCCCGGAATCTTTCCTCTCCGGATACCCATGGTGGATCTGGCTTGGATCCGGCGAATCCTGCGAAGAGTGCTACCCTCTCCTTCTGGCAAGCGCTGTAACAGACGGTGACGGAACTCTCGCAAGGATCGGCGAATGCGCC
>JAFVPI010000111.1 GCA_017505405.1 Mogibacterium sp. | reverse complement strand
ATACGTTTCATATGTAGCAGGATGTTCACATGTATTGATATGATCACATTCTTCGCAGATCCCATCTTCATAGTAATGTTCATATAATTCATTAATTTGAACAGGTGTCCGCGACACTTCAGCTCCGCAATCCTCACACCATGTAACTTCCTTGCCTGTGCCGGTTACTCTATGATACATGTTATCCACAGAAGTAAAAGTAACGTCTCCGAACTCCCAGTCATAGCCTTTATAAGTGTTCTCGTGAGTACATTTATTTATATGTCCGCAGTCACTGCATACGCCATGTCTATCGTAATTATGCTCATACTTTTTACTATAATTTTCTATGAGTTCTGATCCGATATACATATCGCAGTCCCCGCAGCGTTTATACACTGTGGCAGTTCCTGTTATTCTGTGATACATATCATCTATCGATTCATATCTTGTTGTATCGTCGTCAAATTCATATTCATCGATATATGTCGTTTCATGCTTACATTGTGTTACATATCCACAGTCCTCACATACACCATTTTTATCGAAATAATGTGGTTCCTCCTCGCTGCGTTCTACTTCTTCTGAACCAACAAGCATATCACAATCTTTGCAGTATATGTACTCAGTTCCGCTTCCTGTTACACGATGATGATGGTCATCAACAGGCTCATACGTTACTGTATCCCAGTCGAACTCGAAATGTGCGGATGTCTCCGGATGTTCACAATCATTTACATGTCCGCAGTACTCACATACACCATTTTCATCGTATTCATGCTCGAAGGTTTTACTTTGTCCTTCTATTTCTTCAGAATTTACAAACATTCCGCAGACATTGCAGTATCTATTTAAAGTACCGTTCCCGACTCTTTTGTGATACTTGTTGTCGATGGATTCGTACGTCATTGTATCCCAGTCATACTCGAATTCTGTTCTTGTATCTGGATGTTCACAAGTGTTTACATGTCCGCATGTCTCACATACACCATCTGTATCGTAATCATGTGAGTATTCTTCACTGCGTACTTCTTCCACTGTATTGATCAGCATACCGCATTTTCTGCAGTATGTTTTCTCTGTGCCGTTCCCGGTAGCCCGGTGAGTTGCATTATCCACTGCCTCATACGTTACTGTATCCCAGTCGAAGGCGTAGTGTTTGTCTGTATATTCATGCGCACAGCCATTTACATGTCCGCAGTCTTCACATACACCATTCTCATCATAATTATGAGAATATTCTAAACTCCTTTCTACTCCTTCTTCTGAACTAAGCAGAATGCCGCATTCTTCGCAGTATATTTTCTCTGTGCCGCTTCCGGTAGCTATGTGATATCTGTCATCCACTGGCTCATACGTTACTGTATCCCAGTCGAAATTGAAATTTGTGTATGTGTCTTCATGTGTACAGTCATTTACATGCCCGCAGTTATTGCATACACCATCTTCATCGTAATTATGCCCTTCGGCATAAGTATGATCCTCCACTTCCTCAGTGCCGATTTCTATGCCGCAATCAGTACAGTATATGTGCTTAGTGCCATTTACCTTTACCAGATGCTGCAGGTTATCAATGGACTCATAAGTCGCTGTATCATAGTCGAGGTCAAAAGATTCTTCTGTGTGTTTATGCTCACAGTCATTTACATGTCCGCATTCTTCACATACGCCATTCTCAGCATAAACATGTGGGCGCTCCTCAGTGTATTCTTCTAATTCTCTGGTACTTAATACCATACCGCAGTCTTCGCAGTATGTTTCCTCTATGCCTCTTCCGGTCAGCTGATGATTTCTGTTATCAACGGACTCATATGTTACTGTATCCCAGTCGAAATAAGAGTAAGTGTCTGTATGCTCATGTGCGCAGTCATTTACATATCCGCAGTCTTCACATACACCATTCTCATTGTAATTATGTGAGCGCTCCTCACTGCGTTCTACGTCCTCTGTATTGATCAGCATGCCGCAGTCATTGCAGTATGTGAACTCTGTGCCGGTACCGATTACACGGTGATATTCATTATCCACCGGCTCATACGTTACTGTATCCCCGTCGAACTCGAATTCTGTGTATGTGTCTTCATGTGTACATTCATTTACATGTCCGCAGTCTTCACATACACCATCCTCATCATAATCATGTGAGCGCTCCTCACTGCGTTCCTCTTCTGCAGAACTTAATTCCATACCGCAGTCTTCGCAGTATGTGGTCTCTGTGCCGGTACCGGTCAGCTGATGATTTCTGTCATCAACGGACTCATATGTTACTGTATCCCAGTCGAAGTTGAATTCAGTGTTTGTATTCTCGTGCGCGCAGTCATTTACATGTCCGCACTTCTCACATACACCATCCTCATCGTAAACATGTGTATATTCTTCACTTTGTTCTACTTCCTCTGAATTGATCAGCATACCGCAGTCTCTGCAGTATGTTGACTCTGTGCTGGTACCGGTAACTAAGTGATATTTATTATCCACTGGCTCATACGTTGCTGTATCCCAGTCGAACTCACTGTTTATTACTGTTTGTTCATGTGCGCAGTCATTTACATGTCCGCAATCTTCACACACACCATTCTCATTGTAATTATGTGTATAATCGTCTCTACTGTACCCTTCTATGATCTCTGTATTGACCAATATGCCGCAGTCATTGCAGTATGTGTACTCTGTGGCGGTTCCGATTACACGGTGATATTTATTATCCACCGGCTCATACGTTACTGTACTCCAGTCGAAATCGAAATTTGTGTATGTGTTTTCATGTGCGCAGCCATTTACATGCCCGCAGTTTTCACATACACCATCCTCATCATAATTATGTGAAAACTCCTCACTGCGTTCCTCTTCTACAGAACTTAATACCATACCGCAGTCTTCACAGGTTGTGGTCTCTGTGCCGGTCCCTGTCACCTGATGATTTCTGTCATCAACGGACTCATATGTTACTGCATCCCAGTCGAAGTTGAATTCAGTGTTTGTATTCTCGTGCGCGCAGTCATTTACATGTCCGCAGTCTTCGCACACACCATTTTCATTATAATTATGTCCGCTCTCCCAGCCGTCTTCTACTTCCTCTGAACTGATCAGCATACCGCAGTCTTTGCAGTATGTTGACTCTGTGCTGGTACCGATTACACGGTGATTTATATTATCTATAGACTCATACGTTGCTGTATCCCAGTGGAAATCACTGTATTTTTCTGTATGTTCATGTGCGCAGTCATTTTCATATCCACAGTATTCACACACACCATTCTCATCATAATTATGTGAATAATCGTCTCTACTGTACCCTTCTATGCTCTCTGTATTGATCAATATACCGCAGTCACTGCAGTATGTGTACTCTGTGGCGTTCCCGATTGCACGGTGATATTTATTATCCACCGGCTCATACGTTACTGTATCCCAGTCGTCGAACTCGTAAACTGAGTATGTTTGTTCATGTGCGCAGCCATTTTCATGTCCGCAGTTTTCACATACACCATTCTCATCATAATTATGTGCATACTCCTCACTGCGTTCCTCTTCTACAGAACTTAATACCATACCGCAGTCTTCGCAGTATGTGGTCTCTGTGCCGGTACCGGTCACCTGATGAATTCTGTCATCAATGGACTCATATGTTACTGTATCCCAGTCGAAAACAAAGCCGGTGTTTGTATTCTCATGTGCGCAGTCATTTACATGTCCGCAGTCTTCGCACACACCGTTTTCATTATAATTATGTCCGCTCTCCTCACTGTCATCTACGTCTTCCATGTTTACTATCATACCGCAGATATTGCAGGATGTGGTCTCTGTGCCGCTTCTCATAACGCGGTGTGATGCGTTATCAATGGACTCATATGTTTCTGTATTCCAGTCATAGTCCGTTGTTGTATCTTCATGCGAACAACCATTGTCACACTGCTCACATACACCTTCGATATAATTATGAGGCTGCTCTTCGGCATATTCATCTATGATCTCTGAACTGATCAGTTTTCCACAATCATCACAGTATGTGTTCTCAATAACATTTACAGTCACTCTGTGATTCCAATCATCAACTATCTCATATCTTGGATGATCCCAGTCATAATCCTCTGAAGTTGAAGTGTTTTCATGTGTGCATTCTTCAGGATCTATATTGCCTGATTTTTCCATACCACCAGAAGATCTCAGCACTCCATCCTGAAAACCATTCCCTTCAGGATTTTCTGCTGATCCATTCGTTTCAGCAGCCGGCGATTCATCTGGTTCAGCTTCCGTATCAGCGGCTGCGTCAGATGCTTCCCCATCTGTATCAGCGGCTTCTTCAGATGCTGGTTCTTCCTGCTCAGGAGCAGATGCTGACTCTTGTTTTTTTGAAGTATCAGCTTCCTGAGTTTCTTCGTTTGCAGACGGGTTATCAGCAACACCGTCATCAGCATAAGCAATTGCTGGCATATATGATAATACAAGTGATAATGCCAGCATTAATGATAGGATTTTTTTCTTCATAACAGTTGTAATTCCTTTAAGTAATAATGGCCGAGATGTAAAATACCAATGATAATATAGCAAAAATCAGACCATTCTGCAATGTGAACAATAAATAAGTTTAAGAGTGTTAACCATTGTTTTTCTAACGGTTTTCAAACATATTAAGAGGAAGCCGACAATCAGTTCACGGCTTCCTCTTTTGATTAAAGCTTACATCTTTAGAACAGTGTTATAAATTACTTGATCACTTGGCAGGCTTTACGCTCATTGCCGGGCTCCAGTCTGAGTATACTGCAGCCTTTCCGCTGCCTACATATGTACGGACACGTACAAAGTATTTCTTCTTGGCTTTGAGTTTGCCAACTGTAGCAGTCGTTTGCGTGTATCCGGAAACTGTCAATGTCTTAGCCTTCTTGAAGTTCTTTTTCAGTCCATACTGGATCTGATATCCATCAATCGTTTTGCTAGGCATTTTAGTTGCCTGTTGTGCCCAGGTTGTGGTGAAACTCTTGGATCCTGCTGTGATGCCTGTGAGTCTCGTTCCGGCAGGCTTGATATCAAAAGTAACGGTTTTGGATCCACCGTAACCGCATCTGCCTGTTATGGTGATACTTGCCTTTCCAATGTTTACGTTGTTCTTGTATGTCACTGTATAATAAGTGGCTTTGAGTTTTTTCTTTTTGAGCTTAACTGTTACTCCCGGAGTAACTGCTTTGCCTGTATATGCAGATTGTCCGACCGTAACTGTTGCCTTAGCTACTGAAGGAACCTTCGGCTTTTTGGCCGAAATAGTCTTCTTCTTTATGTGCTTGGCTATAGTCTTGCTGAGACTCTTGACTGTTGCACTTGGCTTATAATTACTCTCCCCAAGGACTTCCTTGTGAAGTCTGATCGTATTCTTCTCGAGCGTGGTCGGAGTCCAGTAATAGTAGTCAGCCCACTTGTCCCAGTAATTCTTGGCATAGTACGGATACTGCGTCGTCTTGACAACATTGACATTCTGGAATTGTCCAATCAACGACTTCATGCCATCATAGCTGATATTTGTCTGGATCTTTCCGGCAATAGCATTGTAGACAAGCATTCTCTTGTCGATGTTCCAGCCTTTGGCCTGATTGTACAGCTGTACAAAAACATCTCTGTTGCGATCTTCTCTTACTCTTGCGTTTCCATCGTCGTACTTACGTACTCTGAGATACTGTACGGCCTGCCAGCCGTTCAGAACCTGCTTGCCGGCTTTAGAAATCTTTCCGTTAGCCTTAGGATATCCAGGTATGCTATATGAATTGATCCACGAAAGCATATCCTTATCTACATTTGCACTAAGTCCGCCCATTGCATCAATAAGATCAGCTACGCAAGCCCAGTCAACTCCGATATACTCCTTGATATCAAGATCGAGGTGTCTGTTGAGCTCATTCATGAGGACGTTCGGTCCTCCCAGTTCGGCTGCCTTGTTGCACTTAAAATACGCTCTGCCTTTGCCATCGATAGTATACGTTTTGCTCGGGTTAAGCTGCATGTAAGTATCTCTGGCAACGGTAAACATCTTCACTTCATTCTCTTTGGTGAAGCAAAGTACGATCATTATGTCTGCACGGCCACCGTTATCAAGACCTGTGATCAGGATCTTTCTGTTGATATTGCCTGCAGCCAGTTTGGCCTTTGTCTGTGCTATTTCTTCTTCATCAAGGCTGATTTCATCTACTGTAACAGCCTCCTGAGGTTCATCTGCTGCTTCTTCTTCCGCAACAGCCTCTTCATCAGGTGCCTCCTCTGCGGTCATAGCAGGATCCTCAGCCGGATCTTCTATTGTCTCGTTGCTTTCAGTCTGTATCACTTCAGCATCAGCATCTGACGCAGTATTGTCAGCGAACGTTATAGGTGCTGCCATAGTCAGCATCAACACCATAGACAATATGATTGCCATTATGTGTTTGCCTCTTCTCATATAGTTCACCCTTCTTTCCTCCTTATATTAGTACTTATGCGAAGTAATTATACTTCAAATCCACGTCCGGATGTCACAGGCTTAACAATCCATAAGATATGAATGCACTCTTTTCATTTTTTTAAGAACGCATTGATAAACGGCTTTATATCATGCCGGTTAAAGTAGAAATGACAGTTGCAGCTGAAAAAATCTTTAAGCCAGCGGATAACAGATGTTTCTTTTGACAGAACTCTGTCCTTGAAGTCATCGTTTTCTACCATTGCGCGGAAGCCGGCCGGAATCTGTTTATAGTTATCATCACTTACGTAACCATCAAGCATGCCCTTAGCCCATAGATATGGATCGTTCATTCCTGCGCATGTCGAAGCATAGTTGAAGGCATTTGGTCTGAGGTTTATTTCAAGAAAATATATTTTATCATCCTTTCCCATCATAAATTCTGCATCAAAAATCCCTTCATATCCGATTTGTGCTATTATCTTTTTTATTTTACGGCTCAGTTCCTCATTTGTTACATTGAGAACATCCATATAAGTGCTATAGCGCCCCGGGACGAGATAAATATAGTCAGTCACCATAGAAAGAAATACACTTTCCCCATGATTGACAGAGATCCCGTCTATGTTGAATTCTCCTTTACGGTCGATAAACTCCTGTATCAGTATTGTATCGCCTTTGATCTTTGAATACGCCTCAAGCAATTCTGTTTCTGAATCACATATAAATGAGTCTTTTTTCCACGCTCCTGCAGTTGAAGCGATTGCTTTTGTAATTACCGGATAGTTAAGGCCTTGAGGAAGCTGTCCTTTTTTTACGATAGTTGAAGATGGAATATTAAGGCCGGATTCCAATGCCAGCCGGTTGATATTATCTTTATTCATGTAGAAAGAAATTTTTCCTTCTTCCCTGGCATTCGTTACAAAAAAAGACTCTTTGAAGTCATTATAGTGACTGTCAATATACTCAAGGAAGGGATCATTCGTGATATAGATGAATGGCTTTTTCGCACAGTTGGAATAGTCGTCCATCAATACTCTGACAGCTTCATTTATGTTTTCAACATATATAGCTTTGCTTATATACTTACTGCTGCCAACGAAAGCTCTCTTTCCCCTGACAATAATCGCTATAGGCCTGATTCCTGCCTCACCAAGACTCCTTATTATTCCCAACGGATTATAGTGTTCATTGCATAATACTATATGTAAATGATCAAATACATCATGTCCCTTTGGGCTACTCATTATTCCTAACCCCTTTTTAGTTTCTTTATTACTTCGCGTACAAATATTCTCGAAGATATTGATATGAAAGGACGCAGGTCCCGTCTATCGAAAAAGAACAGGCAATCAGCCCTCTTTACCCCCTTAAACCATTCCTTTGTGGTCATCATTTTTCTCTTTACGACCCGCTGCTCATAGTCTGCTATTTCCGCAAGTGCAATATAATTGTCAGGTATTGTTTTATGTGCATCTTCCGGGATCTCCCCGAATAACATTCCATATGCCCATAAAAGAGGAAGGTTCATTCCTACGCTGGTAGATGCCCAGCTCCAGGTTGAATTTCTGAAGTTGACTTCAAGAAACCATTTATTACCGGATTCATCGATAAGAAATTCGAAACTGTAAATACCTTCATATTTCAAAGCTTTAAATAAGTTATCAACTTTATCATTAAGCTCCCGGTCTTTGAATTCTGTAACAACCATCTCCATACTATAGTAGTCCGGCAAAATATATGTATAGATAGAGCCTGCAGAAACAAAATTCTCAGTTCCATGATTGATTACACAGCCATCCAGACAAAGCTCTGTTTCTTTTTTGATATATTGCTGTATAAAGACCTTCCCGGATACTTTTTTTAAAGCGTCAGCTAACTCTTCACGATTACTGCAGACGTAATAGTCTTTTTTCCATCCCTCATACGATTCGAAAGGTTTAGTTATTACCGGATAAATAACATTATCCGGAATCTCATCATTCTCTATTGTCCATGTTGTGGCAACATTTAATCCGGCCTTTCTGGCAGCATCATTAAGCATTTCTTTTTGCATATAATGATTGATCATGCCGGCCCCGCCGCAATTGCTCAGGATAAACCTGCTTTGCAATTCATCAAAGAGGTCATCCAGAACGCTTGTAGCAACATCATTACATGTATATACAAAAGGTTTATATTCTTCATCACCAAATTGCGATAACAGTAGATCCGGCAGCTCTTCAAACGAATCGATCTGCAATACTTTTTTTACATATCTGCTGGCAGTTGCCAGGCCGGCAGAAAATCTCTTTTTCCTTAATACTATCAGGTATGGGCGAATACCATTGATTCCGAGGCTTCTCACTAATCCCAACGGAGTATAGTGATCTACGCCGATTACTATGAATTTGTGTTTTTTAAGTTCAGTAATATTTTCCATAATCTATACAGATCCTCCTTTTACCGTCCTTTCGGCTATTATTGATTTGTATTGCCATTCAGCTCAGCTGTGCTGTTTGTTCATGATCAGACGATGGAAGCATTTTCTTGATCTTTACTTTTTTCAGGTTGATGCTCAGCATTACCTGCAATGCCAGCGCTAAAACGATTCCAAGAAGGCCGATCTCCTTCGCTAAAAAGTATGCAACTATTACGTATACAATATTTGAAGTGCCTGTAATATAAAAATCTTCCCTGACCAGTCCAAGAGATGTAAACAGTTGATGGACGGCTGTATATGACAATGCATATGATCTCACGAATAAAAATATTGACAGTATATAAAAATACTTAGCATAAAGCTCTCCAAACAGAACAAAGAGCAGCTTTGGTGATAATGCAGTAATAATGATCGTGCACGGAACCATCAGATAAAGAATGGATTTATGCAGCTTTTCCATTACGCTATAGCATTCCTTAAGTTTTCCATATGCTACAAGTTCTGAGAACTGCGGCATTATTGACTGTGAAATAGGCACTGATAATTCAACCAGTATATTCCCTATCTGCTTATAAACTTTGTAAACAGCAACCATTTCATAGCTGATCACTGACATAATGAATACATCAAATTGTTTTACCGGAATGTCTATGCTTGTTGCCAGATTGGACCAGAAGGCAAAGGACCAGAATTTTTTAGAATATTTTTTTGTTGGTGCTTTAGCTATCCCCGAAAGTGAAAGATTTTCTTCTTTCCGGATCACATATACCGACATCGCTGTGAGCAGAAGATGTCCTATAATATCCGCAACAACATACACTATTACAAAACTTTTAAGATCAGTGATCTTATTAATTAAGAAGACAAAAGAAACTATGCATTTTACTGATGCAACAACTATCTTCTGAACGGCAACCAGATTAAATCTGTTGAACAGTCGTAATACACCTACAGAGGTTCCGCTGAAGTGAAATACTATTTCCATTGAAAACCAGGCAGCACAAATAATAAGGCTTTCATTCCAGCCAAGAAGATGCCCTACCTGCGGTGCAATGAAAAGTGCAATGATCATCCCGGCAAACGCTGTAGATAAATCAACGATAGTTCCAAGTTTGATAATGGAATGAAGACCGTCATAATCGTCTTTTGCGATCCTCTCCGCACCAAATTTAATAACAGCCGCCCAGGACTGAAAATTGATCAGCCCGTCAATGATATTCATATATGCCTGTGCAAGAACAAAGGTGCTGTATTGCGTATCTCCGAGAACTCTGACCATTATTATGGTTGTAAGAACAGTAAGTACGGCTGAGCCTGCCTCACCGACCGTAGCGGAGAACATGTTCCTGAATAATTTGTTCCAGAAAGGATTTGTTGATATTTTCCTTATCAAGTTTCGTATCATTTCAGTTGCTTAATAAAAATATTAGAAGCTCATAATAAGCATTAATATAAATGAAGTCCCGGTATCTTATTAATAAACTTGCCGCAGATCCATTTAACTGAGCTTCTAAATGAATTATTTTTAAAGTATTCCTTATATATAGCTATCCGATAACTTGCTTTAGACTGAGTGATCATCTGTTTAACAGGGACAGTCTGGCATTTCGTAATTGTTTTGTGCAGAATGTCCTCCCTCGTAATTATTACCCTGTCATATACTTCATCAGAGCATGCAGCCTTTAATTCCAGAACGACCCGTTTGCTTTTGTCTGGAATTCTTATCATATTATCAGTCACCACAGCATCTCCGGATGAAACAATCACTTTCATCTCATCATGATTGTTATACGTATATATGTCATATGTTATAGAATCACTGTTTTTTCCAATATAATAATGATCTGAAAAAGTATCATTTATCGCGATTTTATTGATTTGCGTTATGACATCATGCTTATCCGAGCAAGGCAGGATCTCTATCTCTGTTATACCCGGAAACTCCTCTTTAATATTATCAAAGGCTATCCTGCAGCTTGCAGCACAGACTGCTTCCGGGAGCATGATCGCTGCAGACCGGCCGCGAACCAGTGATACAGCAGTTTTCAGTGGTGCATATTTGTCAAAAGCGACAGATATATTTACAAGCCGCTCATCATCAGTATATGCCCCATATAGAAGCACTCCCCGGATCGATTTGTCAGAATCCCATCTCAGATAAATCTCGCATTTCTGATCAGACGGATCCGGGATCCAGCGATCGTTAGTAAAGGCCGGTATTTTCGCATCAATGTCTTCTACATTATAGTAAAGTCCGTCATTCAGATATGCAGTATTGCCGCTTGATGCCTCAATAACTGCCTCCAGTGCAAGATTATTGGTGTTTTTCTCAAAAAAAACTTCATCATCATTGATTATGCTTGCTGCTCTCGAAATAAGATGCTGCGTCTTGTGTTTGCTTATTGCACTAAAGACTTTTGATTTACCCGGCAAAGCAAGCGGAGCTTCATAAACAAACGGGATCCGGACTCTGTTTTCCCAGATATAATTAAAGGAATCTATTATATCAAAGTCATATTTCAGCATTCCCACATGAGGCCGTTTTGTTGATGGATTATTATATGCAGACAGATCTTCCTCTGCAAAATAAGCCAGCGGGTAAGCAAAACGTTTCAGCACCTGAGGCCTGTACGCAGGTTTTTTCTTCATCACCTTGTTTAAGGCAATGTCTGCAAATAAAGAAAGCATTCTGTGATCAGGGTGTTGATCAAAATCACAGCAGATAATAAGATCCGGATAAATGCTTTCTATCAATAATTCTAAATCCCGCAGATAGTTTGTTTTATTAAATTGACTATGTTCGCCTGTTGCGATGTATGCAAAGTCATCCAGTTCCGTAGTGCCGTATGTGCAGCTGTGGCCTGAATGCGAAACAGCAGTATCATCCTGATGATAAAAGATATGAGATCTGGAATCGGTATTCAGGCAGTCCGAGTAACCAAGAATAAAGACTTTGTCCTGATTTACACCTAATGCTTCTAACGAAGCCAGAGCTTCTTTTATCCGCTTCTCTGCTGAGATCTTCCAGTCTCCATTTGTAGTGTAGGTTACATATAAATCAGCATCATTATTCAATAGATGCTGGATCAAATTGCCCGCCACAAGTATTTCATCATCCTGATGCGGAATTATTAACAACGCTTTGGAGCCGTGGCGTATATTAATTGTTTTATAATTGTCCATTACTTTTCAAATGATGATTTTTCAGGGAAAACATCTTCAAGTGCGTCTGTTATTTCCTTTTTTGTTTTCTCAAAATCAATTATCGGCTCAGCATTATTATCATTGATACAGACGATCTTATATTTCCGTTTTCTGATATCATCCAGTAAGATACTGTTGTTATTTTTTATTCCATAATACTGGCCTCTTTTAGGGCTGGTCGGATAAAAAGAGCCTTTTGCAAGCTGCCACTCCCGCATGACCCACTGATTGATGTCGCGTTTTGTTCTAAAATGATGCGAGCATGTGTCGTTCAGCACTTCCTGCTCTTTTGACCATACTTCCTCGAATGTAGTTTTTAAAAAGGAATTGCATAAATGCTTTCCATAAAGATGAGAAAACCTTGGCCAAGGGAGCATAAAGAAATTTTGCAGATTATGCACTCCATATTTAGGATTAAACCATTTCAGAGGGTTGCTTTTTATTGATTCGCGCGGGGAATAGTAATCGTTTACTATCTCTATATCCGTAAGCGCGATATCCATCGCTGAATACCGGTGGTCACTGATAAGAGGATACAGAACTGCATAATCACATGGTAATCCATGTTTGAAAAAGTATGAAGGTTTCAGCTTCCTGAGAACAACAATATCATCATTGAAATAAATAAACTGCTCTGCCAGTCCTTCTATTCTGTGCATATTGAGTTCAATAGTATGCGAGCTGTATGTAGGCAGGTATTCCTTCGGTATGAAATCAGAGTGCTTAACAATATGAAGTTTAGCTGATTCTGTATTGAGCCACTCAGGAATATGTCCATATGTTACAAAATGTATTTTCCTGACCCATGGCATACACTTATCAACACTTCTGAAAAAGTATTTAATGATGTCCCAGTCTCTGTATCTTGCATCGCTGTCGTCTGCAATAATAATTCCCTCAGACTCCGCCATAAACTTATGTTCCTTCTGCCAGACGGGATCTGTCGGATCTACCCAAGGTATTACAATATCAATGTTTTCCTGTTTAGTGTTCATTCTGAATTGAAGCTCCTGTGAAATCATTATCATCTCGATATTTGTTTAAGATTCTCTTCCATCTTCAGCTTTTGCTGATAACTATACTGAGTGATAATAAATACGATCAGTATTACACCCCAGTTGTAAAAATAAAGGAAGTTCCATATGAATCCGTCAAATACAGCCCTTGGAGCCTTAAGGAGTGCATCTACAATAAGAAAACCGCAGGCAGTAAGCCAAATATTGTTTCTTGATCTTATGCTTTTCAGAACTCCGCCTAAAAGCATTCCGTATAAAACATTTCCGAGGAAAACGCCCATATACCCAAAGTCAACATAGAGTTCAGCAATATAGCAGCTTCCCCAGCCTCCGCCTCTGAGATAAGTATTTCTCATAGCGTTATATGATACATAGTCAGCAAGATTTGTTCCGTGAAGTGCTGTAAGTTCACTCTGAGATCCAAAATAAAAATCATAATTAAGGTCAAGCAGATTATTCAGGAAGCTTCCTTGTAACCACCTTATTGTATTGTAAAAAGAATACTTCGCCTCCGGGTCAAGACCGCTGCTGAACTTCTCGGTAAATTTTATTACATTGATAGATGTGCCCTGCCGTACAAAAAATCCCAGTATCGGGGCATAGTCAGCAGAGCTGCCAACATAGAAATCTGACCGGATATACTCAAACAGGTACATAAGCATGATCAGGACCGGAACAGCAACCATAATTCTTATAAACGCAGTCCTTGTCAGCCATGGCTTTTCCTTGTCAGGATTCACACTGTTTCTGCATAAAAAATATGCAAACAGGAATACAAAACCTGTCATCATATTGATCCTTCGCCCTGTACCAAGCGTGAGCAGCAAATACATTACATACATTATCAATGGCACTTTAGCTTCTTTTTTTGTTGGCATTGTTGCAAGAAACATACAGAAGGCAGATGGTGCCATGGCGCCCAGAATTCTAAACAATGCATTGATTGAAGGCGTATAGTTAATATAGTACGAAACGTATCCGTATCTGAAAACAAATAAGATTTTGTCAATAACAGTCAGGACGAAGAACGCATACGTGAAAAAGAACACATAACGGCTAAGCTTTCTGGCAGATCTGCAATAATATCCCTCATAATCTATTTCTGCTTTAGGTTTTCTCCCATTTATCGTTATTGTTATTTTGTTGACCAGATAATAACCAATAAATAAGCCCACCAGACTAATCAGCAGACAAAGGTCAGTATGTGTCTCTATTTCCTGAGAAAAATTGTAATTGTATACCCCCAGTACCCTGTCTGCTAACTGTCCGCTCAACAGATAGGTAAAGAAACAGATCAGAAAACAAAACAGGAATGCATTTTTTTCAAATGAGTATAACGAATAATCTATTATCAATACGAAAACAATGCTGGCAATTATCAAAACAAGAGACTCCGAGGCAAATATACTGCCAAGGATCAACGCTATCATTATTAATGATAATGAGATTGTTAATTGCTGTTTTTTAGCCGAAATCATAATATCTCCTACTTAAAAGGATAACTAAAGAGAGCTCATTATGAACTGTTATTCCGTAAGAATCGTGAAATGTGATTGAGTCCTCTTGTCCTCAGGCGGCGGAGTCATATAATCACCATAAACCGATTCCAGGATCTGTTCTGTTCCGCTTGGTATCCTGACTCTCAGGCCTTCAAATTCACCATATCTGACGCCGTCAAACCATTCTCTCCTGAAGACGGCTTTGTCAGTATAAACTCCGGTTGAGCCGTGTACATACTCACACTCATCGAATTTGTATTTTGTTCTGAACCTTTTGATATGATCAAAGCACTTTACAATGTCAATATGCTTTCCGATCTTAAGCTTTTCATTGATATCAATAATCAGTCTTCTTCCCTTTGACTTATTATTCAAATCCAGAACCCCCTGGTTGGCGGCCCTTGGGAAGCTGATTATGCCATACCATACTCTGAACCGGAAGCAGTCAAGTTTTCTTCCGAGTTCACTTTTTGGCATACCATCCATAGGCAGCACATCTATCCACGGATATCCGGCCTTTTTTACTCCATCAAGATCAAATTCCACCTTTAATGACTGGTCTTCAATGGAGATGCCCGGCTTCCACCGGAAAAAGGCTTTGCTGTTTTCAACCGAGTAATACTCTACAACATATTGAGGAAGCTCGTCCTGCCCGATTGCAAGGAAGCGCTCAAAGTCCGGCCTTGGCATCCAGACATCAATGTCATCATCCCATGGTATATACCCCTTGTGACGTATTGCGCCTAACAGAGTTCCATATGCCAGGTAATATCTGAGATCGTATTTTTCACATACTTTTATATATTCACTTAGAACGTTACGGCAAACATTCTGTATTGTCTTTAAATCAGGATTGGAGTTGTCCATCTGAATCATTTTATTTCTCCCTTTTGAGTTTTATTCAATTACTACAGTCCGCGTCATCAGAGCAGGAAGATTATATCCGTCCCAGATCAGGTCAAAGTCCATGGTTCTGCCTATAGGTACAACTCTGTCCACGCCTTTTATTCCTGATTTTATTAATGGCTCGAACAAACTGCTGTCACCAATATAGCCAATCGTCTGGCAGCTCATATTATTACATAGTGATCTGAGTTCCAGGATGTCCTTGCAGTCATATTCATAAAAATATCCGCTGTTATCGCGATAATCCATAAGATCGTCAGGTATCTCCGCATTATTGATCCTGAACAGCAGATTATCTTCGCCCTCTTCTTTACGGATGCAGTCAAATTCCATGGCAGCCAGGCAAAATGTGGTCAGCTTATTGACCCCCTGTATGTCCTGGAACTGATATTTTTTTGCTGCCAGGGCATGCTCTTCTTTCCAGAACAGCTCTTTGGCCTCTTTGATCCGGCTCCCCATCCATACAACCAGTCTGGGACTTGTACATGCATTTTGATCCGAGAAATACGTATCATTATAAAAATTCTCCGCTATCCCCCGTTTGTCATCCGAATCCATATATGCATCAGAATCTATGACAGCAATAGAAAAACGGTCTGCAAAGGTTATTTCCGTACTGCGTGGCGGTAAAGGTGATTTTCTCAATTCTGCTATAGTATTATTACCACCCCATACTATTCTCACATCACATACAGAAGAAAAGAAATCGTTGATTTCTTTATCTCTCATGTATCTTACTAAAACAACAAATGGTTTCAGTTCTTCATAATCGTCAAGAGTTTTCGCAAAAGCATCTGCTAATATATCCACCTGTGGAAATTGTTTGCTTGGTACTCTGACAATATTAATATTTCCACACAAAAGACCGGACACCAGCGAATATGCAAAATTTACAGGTACATTTGAAGGAGCAATATGGAATGCTATTCCTCTCCCTAAACGCAAAGGCGCGGATTCTTCAAAAAACCTCGTTTTCATTTTCAGCATTGAGGTTTTTCTGATCCAGAAGGCAAATGTTACAACATCTGAATACATCCTCGCAGCTTTATTTTTCATTATTTCTCTGGATACATCATTCAGGAAGGAAATAACAGTATCATCAAATATTCCTTTTGGTGCAGTATTTTCTGCAGTTTTAACAATATCGGAATCGCCTAACAGGAAAGTTACCTTATTCAGAACCTCTCTATTTGAATTTATCTGCATAAGTGTCGCTGCACCCCCTAATCTCCGCATTTTTTAATCTTCCTATGATTTTGAAGTACTTACCTTTTCGTCCGCATGGGCAGTCATCTTCCCCAAGAACAATCCCTTCATCTTCTGTCAGGAGGCTATGGCCCGGGTAGGATTCTGGAATTGTAGAAACCACTTGAACTATTCCTTTTTCTCCCACATCGCATACGGAAAAATCATACGGTCTGCGGGTGATCACATCTGAGAATATGCTTGTATGAAGATGTCCGCATTCACATTCCATGTAGATGCATCCTGTTTGCTCTACCATCCCATAATAGTCATGTATCTCTGATAATCCGCATACATCATGAAGACTGGCTTTAAACTGTTCAGAACTGACTGCTTCTGAGGCAAGCTTTTTCCATCCTCCGCCATGGATCAGAACCGCGTTGGAAAGATCGAAGGTGATTCCTTCATTTTTGAGCTTTTTCATTTCCTTGTAAAAATGCTGCCAGATCATGAAAGTGAATCCGAAAAGCAGAATTTTCTGATCAGAATACTGCTCTAAAAAAGCCTTGATCCCTTCTACATCAAGTTTCATGTCATCATCCAGAGCATATATCTTTTTTGATCCAAATAAGGAGAAGCCCAGAATGCCTGCTCCTCTTGCAGAAAACATTGCTCTGTTCTTGACTACACTCGGACAGTCCAGGATTATCATTGGCATACGGGAAGATCCGGTAAAGTCGGATACTATTTTTACCATTGTTTTTTGCTGATATGAAGCCGTTCTTCTATCAAGATATATACGGCTTACACTCTGTCCTGTGGTGCCTGATGATGTCATTGTTTTTACGATTTCATCATCGGAAACCGACTTCAGGGAGCGTTCCTTGAAGAGCCGTACCGGTAAAAAAGGTATATCAAGATACGAATCAATATCTGCACAGTCAAATGATAATCCTTCGAGGATCCTCGCATATTCTTCACACTTGTCTTTGTGCAGTCTTGTGAGATCCCCTAATCTTTCGGTAAGCATCTCTGCCTTTTGTGTATGATCCAGGGAATACGGAGGAATCGTTAATAACTCATCAAATGTCATGACATGGTCTCCTGATAATACTTCTTCAGTTCATTATAAAGAACCTTTCCGGATTCATTGTGCGGTATGCTGTCTATAACAATTGTTTTGAAAGCAGCCGGGTTCAGCTTTGTCTTTGCTATCACAAAATCCCGTATGGCATCGCTGTATTCAGACGACGTTGTTATTATATAAAGATGATCGTCCGTACCGGTCGTTGCCACATCTACTGAAAACTCCGCCTTGATCATCTGATCCATCTCATCCAGATTAACTCTGTTTCCATATATCTTCAGGAACCGTTTTTTCCGGCCAACTATATAATAAAACCCGTCTTCATCAAACTGTGCCATATCACCGGTAAATAATATGCCGGAATTTTCATCTCCTTTGATCAGGTCTTCTCCGCATTCTGCGTATCCCAGAGTTACATTTGGTCCCTCATATACCAGCTCTCCGGCTATATATGGAGATCTGATCTCAGTATCTTTATCATCTATGATCCTGAACTTACCGCCGGGAATAGGGATACCCATTGAGCCCTTCTTTTCCGTAGCCTTATCGGGAGGTAAATACCCCATACGGGCAGTTGCTTCACATTGCCCGTACATAACAAAGAACTTTATACCCTTCTCTTTAGCAAATACTGCAAACTTCTCCTGCAGTTCCGGCAATAATTTGCCCCCGGCCTGTGTCATGGACCGAAGCGACGGCAGTTTCATGCGGTAAAAGCGGAGCTTGTCCAGCATCTCATATGTGTAAGGCACGCCGCCAAAGGATGTCGCATTCTCTTCTTTGAAAAATGTCCAGAACTCCTTCTGCATCAGCGTCTTTTCGGTCAGCAGTAATGTAGCTCCGACAAGCAGGTGTGAATTAATGATCGAGAGACCATAAGTATAATTCATAGGTAAAGTAGTAATAGGCCGCTCACTGCTGCTCAGCTGGAGATATTCAACTATTGATTCTGCATTATTCAGAATATTTACATATGACTGGCGTACGAATTTCGGAGATCCTGTTGACCCCGATGTTGTCAGAAGCAATGCTAATTTTTCGTTAAGGGCATACTCTGCTTTATATCCTGTTTCGAGCAAAATGTATTCATGCGAAGCATACTTTATCTCCATATCAGGAAATTCTGCATGCTCTTCTGCAGGTGCCCATATATAGTCCGGCTTATATTTTTCAATCAAATTATTTAGCAAGTCTTTGTCAAGATGACTGTTTAACATAGCCGGGACGATACCATTATTTAAGAATCCGGTGTACCCTATAACAGATCCGATCTCATTTTTACAGAGAATGAAAGCAAGGCATCTTCTTCCTACAGCCTGTGCCAATGCTTCACCTTCCGATTCCAGTTCATTATAAGTAATATGCTCTCCGGATTCTCCAATCAGCGCCAGTGAAGAACCGTACTTATTGAGCTCCCAAATATTGTTCATTAAAACTCAACTCCGTATTCTTCTTTTGATAATATCTCCTGCCCTTTTTCATATGAACTGAGGTCGATAATATCGTCTGTATCCATCATAATGTCAAATGCTTCTTCTAAAGCAGCAATCAGGGTCATATGACCAACGGAATCCCATGTATCGATATCCTGATATTTAAGTCCGGGCAGATCTTCCGCACTTATTTCGAAAGACTCCATAAATGCATTGTTGTATTTTTCGATATTTGTCATTAGTAATGCCTCCTGTTATACTTTTAGCTTTGTTAATATCTGCATTCTTATGTTTTCTGAAGTAAGGCCGCTCTCTCTCATCTGATAATCATAGCTTCCGGCAGGAACAAATCTGTCCCTTATTCCAATAGGTAAAATTGGTTTGTGCAGCCCCTGCTGTGAAAGGAATTCGGCAACTTCACTGAATAATCCGCCTTTTATGCTGTGCTCTTCAGCAGTTACTATCAGGTCATGCTGATTATTTGCTTCAATAACTGCTTCAGTATCAAGGGGTTTCACTGTATGCATATTGATTACTGAACAGCTTATCCCATCTTTGCTCAGGAGCTCGGCAGCCTTGATTGAATGATAGACCATAGAACCGCATGCAATGATGCATACATCCTTTCCGCTCATCAGTTTCACAGAGCGTCCGATTTCAAACTCATAGTCTTCCTTGTATACAATAGGTGTATTTACAGGTCCTGTAAGTCTGATATATGTCGGATCAGGAGTTGAAGCACAGGCTGTAATTGCTTTGATGGCTTCCGAGCAGTCTGCCGGTGATATGACCACGATATTCGGCAAAGCACGCATTACGGAAATATCTTCTATACTTATATGAGTAGCTCCAAGGATGCCCGCTCCATATCCTGCCGTCAGTCCAATCAGTTTGATCGGGAGCTTCATGTATGACATATTCACTCTGACCTGGTCAGCACAGCGGGAAGAGCAAAAGCTTGCATATGTATTTGCTATTGGTATAAAGCCTTCTTTTGCTAAGCCGGCTGCAACGCCTATAAGATTCTGCTCCGCAATTCCTACATTATATAATTTATCAGGAAATGCATTTTTTACCCTTTCAAGGCCGGAAAAGAAGCATAGATCAGCAGTAAGAAATACAACATCCGGGTTGGTTTGAGCCAGTTCCAAGGACGCTGCTCCATTTGCTCCGCTTGGGCCAAGAAGAGACCAGGTCCGTATATTTCTTCTGTTAAACTCAATCATTATCCTGCTCCAGTTCTGCGATTATCTGTTCGTATTGTTTACCAGTGATTGATGCATTATGGTATTTCCAGTTATTCTCCATAAAGGAAACGCCTTTTCCCTTGACTGTTTTTGCAAGAATAACCTGCGGACGATCGGCAGCTGCAGAATATGCGTCTAATATCTCTTCAACATTATGACCATCAATCACAGTTACATTCCATCCAAATGATTGCCACTTGCTTTCCATTGGCGCCATATTCATTACTTGCGTTGTATAGCCGTCGTACTGAATAGCATTCATGTCAACGACAGCTATAAGATTGTCCAGGTTATAATGGCTTGCACTTGCTGCGGCCTCCCAGACAGAACCCTCATCACATTCACCGTCTCCGAGAAAAACTATCACCCGAGACTCCTTGTTTTCTTTGCGCTTCAGCGCAAGAGCCGTACCAACACCTTGTGACAGTCCCTGCCCAAGGCTTCCACTGGCAAATTCTATTCCCGGCAGTCCGTTTAGTGACGGATGCCCTGCTATTCTGCTTCCATCCTTTTTGAAAGACGATAATTCTGAACGCGGGATTATTCCGGCCTCTGCCAAAGCAGGATACAGAGCCAATGCTGCATGTCCCTTGCTGAGGATCACACGGTCTCTGTATTCCCAGTCCGGTTCCCCGGCCTTAAACCGTAACGTCCCGGAATATAGACATGCAAGTAATTCAACCATAGAAAGGCTGCCGCCAAGGTGTGCACCGGTATTTCCGGTATTAAATGTCATGTCGATTATGTCACGTCTAATTCTTTTTGATGCTTCCATGCATCGCTTGACCATCTGACTATCAGGCATCACATTCCTCCATCAACACGTATGATCTGGCCGGTCATAAAGCTTGACAAATCACTGGCGAGAAAAACTGCAGCATTTGCCACTTCTTCCGGTCTCCCCATTCTTTTCATTATGGTTTTTTGCAGGATCTCTTCTTTTAAAGATTGTTCGATCAGATTTCCCATATCTGTTGAAATCATTCCCGGAGCAATGGCATTGACTCTGATATTGCTATTCGCCAGCTCTCTCGCAAGGTTTCTCGTTCCTCCGATAACTGCAGCCTTGCTTGCAGAATACTCGTATTGAGCAGGCTCACCATCTATTCCGGCAACAGAAGAAATATTTACAATGCTTCCTGCTTTCTGTTTTGCCATCATTCGTGAAATATACTGTGTTAATCTTGTCAGGGCAAAGAAATTAACTTCCATTACATTTCTCATCTTTTCTATAGATGTCATTTGGAATAATGTGCTGGAATCTGCTATTCCGGCAGCGTTCACCAATACATCTACCGGTAATTTCATGGCCCGTATTTCAGCAATGGCTTTTTTTACTTCAGATTCAGATGTGACATCAAAATATACCGGCCAGATTTCAACACCGTATTGAGCAGCAATTGATTTCATATCTGCTTCGAAGTTTTCATCATATTTTCTCGCACATGCCCAGATGTTTGCGCCATGTTTTGCGAAAGTATTTACGATTTCCCTGCCGATACCTCTACGGGCTCCGGTTATGACAGCGTTTTTATTATCCAATAATTTCATTTCTTCATTACCTTAATACTTACTATCAGGCATGTTTTATAAGGCAGTATGTGCAGCCGGTCGTAGAGTAGCCCAAAAGTTCATGTAGCTTAAGAATCGGAAAATTGTTTGACGATACACCGGTCACTATTTTTTTATATCCACAGTCACGGGCATATGCAGTTATCTGATATATAATGGAAAACCCTAATCCGCTATCATTATATTCAGGAAAAAGACCTCCTAAAAAAGCATTTGCGGTTGTATCGTTTTTCTTAACAAGCACATCAAACCCTATCATTTTGTCCTTGTAGAACATGCAAAGCAGCTCGGCTCCTCCTGAAAGAACGTCCTTTGTCCAGAATGCATATCTTTCACCTGATTTTTTGCTCCCAAGAAGAGGATCCTTAGCTACCTTATCGGTAGTAAACATATTGCCTTCTGATATTCTGGAAAGGATATAATCCGTCTCTTCACTATCGGCAATATGATATGAAATATGCGGTTCAAATCTTTTATATATTTGCGGCAGTTCTATTTTTTTCAGATCCCGTACGAGCTGAATGTTAGTTTCGATCATTCTGAAACCGAGGTCCTGTGCATTTATTAAGACATCAGTAAGCCCACCCGGAACATGCATTACCTGATACTGTTCTTTGCGGTCAGAAATGTCTTTTTCTACTGCAGACCAGTTATCATGCTGTTCTATGATCAGTTCAACACTCGAAGCAATGCCTAAATTCCTTTTCTCCCACGGCGTATTCTTTATAATCATTATTGCCTCTCTTTTTCTACAATTTTGCGATTGGATTCATCTCTGTACACACCTTTCCGGAGTAAAACGGTCTGTATAGTTTTTAAAAAAATGTTGAGATCCATCCTGAAGGACACATTATTTGCGTAATATACATCCTCTGCAAATCTGTCATGCAGTTCTATCATGTTACGATGATAGGCCTGGCTGTATCCTGTGATTCCGGGACGCACCTCAAGCTTCTTTTCTTCTCCGGGTTCGAAAACATCAAGAGCGTCCATTAAATCAGGTCTTGGCCCGATTATGCTCATTTCACCCTTGAGTACATTCAGTATCTGCGGAGTTTCATCAATTGAAGTTTTTCTGATAAAACGTCCTATCCTGGTAACACGCGGATCCTCGTCCCCATTATATGTTGTGCCATCCTCGTTTCTGTAATCGGGAGCATTGACACGCATGGATCTGAACTTGTACATTTTGAATGGTTTTTTATCCTTGCCAAGTCTTGTGGCATTGTAAAAAACAGGGCCTCCGTCTTCTTTGTGGATCAAAGGTCCTACAATAATAAAGATGATCCCGAAAACAGGAAGTCCTATTATTGAAATAAAAAGATCAAGTAATCTTTTTATGTATTTTTTATACATTATCGTCCTTTCCCTCTTTATCCCGTAATTTCCAAAGATATTTTATTCTTTCCGGTCTTTTCAGATCGGCAAGCTCCGTTTGACTGTATTCCTGCCTCTTTTTCCGAAAGTTATCTACGTTTCCGATAATTTTTGCAGGAACTCCGCCGACAATAACATTATCCGGAATATCAGAATTAACTACTGCTCCTGCAGCGATAATTACGTTATTACCAACTTTTACGTCAGGAAGGATCTGGACACCTGAGCCAATAAACACATTATCTCCAATATCGATCGATCCCCAATACCGTTTATACTCAAATCCTGAGATATCACTTTTATTGAGCATAATATCCGTTACATCATGACAAACAAAATCCACATTCGATGCAACGACAACATTGTTGCCAAAACGGACATACTGAGAATCGGCGCATACATTCCATGGCTGGAAAAAGCAATCATCCCCCATAGAATGAAAAACGTTATGCTTTTTCAAAAAAGCAGCATGATCGTATCCGTTCCTGTGAATTGCACAGTAAATCAAATATCTGATGCGTATAATATCTACCTTTTTCATGAAACTACAGAACTTCTTTGATCATCGAAGAAACATATTCTACGTCCGCATCTGACAGATGTGTATGAAGCGGAAGCGTGATCAGGTTGTGATAATAATCAAATGCGTTAGGAAAAGCAGCAATATCCCATCCGAGGTTTTTATAGGCCGTCATCATAGGTAATGGCTTATAGTGCACATTTGATGATACCCCTCGTTCTGCAAGTGCAGTGATGACCGCGTTTCGTTTCTCCTCGTCAGCACCCGGTATCCTGATCAGATAAAGATGATTAGAGCTATCCATCTGATCTGTATGATGGATCAAATGGCTTATCCCCAGTTCGTCACAGACAGCATCATACTTATTTATTATCTCGACCCTCCGGTTGAGCAATCCCGCATATCTGT
Source organism: Mogibacterium sp. (assembly GCA_017505405.1). Lineage (GTDB taxonomy): Bacteria > Bacillota > Clostridia > Peptostreptococcales > Anaerovoracaceae > Crickella. The sequence continues at coordinate 43,550 of JAFVPI010000111.1, read as the reverse complement.
CAAGCTGCCTGAGGCCGATAGCCGCCATAATATCTGTCATGTTGCACTTATACCAAGGGCCAACTATATCGTATTCCCATGAGCCGGCTTTTGTCTTTGACAGTGCATCCTTGCTTTGCCCGTGAAGTGACAGCAGCTGGTACATCTTGTATATCTCAGAATCGTCAATTCCTTTCAGAGGTCTCCATGTTGAGGCACCGCCTTCTGCAGTCGTAAAATTTTTTACGGCATGGAAGCTGAAGCTCGTAAAGTCTGCAATATTACCACAGTACTGTCTTTTATGATCGAAGACTCTGCTTGCCCCAAGGCCATGAGCACAATCAGACAGGACCGCTACCCGTCCGATGGAATTCTGTATTCTTGATCCCAGGTCACTAAGCGGCGATCCGTCATTTTCAACAGGAGTGAACAGGCCCTTCTTTCTTTCAACGATCTCATATATTTTCCGGTAATCAGCTACTATTCCTCCAAGATCTACAGCAACAACAGCTTTTGTCTTTTCAGTAATAGCTTCTTCCAGCTTCTCATAGTCCATTTCCGGCATATGAGTAACCGGGTCACCATCTTTCTGTATGTCTACAAAGACTACTTTTGCTCCGCAATGGACAGCAGCTGAAGCCGTTGAAGTATATGTGTAAGCTGGTACGATCACCTCGTCTCCCGGCTGTATTCCCAGGATCCTCAGATTCAGTTCTTCAGCAGCTGTAGCTGAGTTGAGACATACGACCCTGTTGCTGTATTTCTCTTTATTCTCAGCTGTATCGCAGTCTATGTCTGTTCTGCCGGTTTCTATGAACGAGGCTAATCTCCTTTCAAGCAGCTTAGTCCTTGGCCCCGTCGTGATCCACCCTGATTCAAGAGTCCTTGCAACTTCCTGTATTTCTGCTTCTGTTATATCTGGCGGGCTAAATGGTATTACTCTTTTTTTCTCGTCGCTCATCCGTCTCCCCTTCTTCTCTTACAGTTTTTCAGTCTTTTTTGCCAGCATCTCCATCATCTGCTTCTCGTACGCCTGCGTTTTTCTGGTAGTTCCATGTCTGCCTGCATCACGATAGGTAGGCACAAAGCTGGCTATTATATCCCTTATATCTTCTTCACGGTCCTCATATGCTGCATCGAACAGGGAAGGCAATCTTTCTAAAAACTCATCTTCATCGAAAGCAATCGGCTTCCCTATATTTATAAGATCGTTGGATGTTTTGGTCAGACCCTCTTCATCCATCAGTCTTTCTTCAAACAGCTTCTCACCAGGCCTTAATCCTGTGTACTCTATCATAATGTCCTCATCCGGTCTGAGGCCGGAGAGTTTTATCATATTCCTGGCTAGGTCATCTATCTTGACCGGGGTACCCATGTCAAGCACGAAGATCCTTCCGTCTCCACCATATGTAGCTGCCTGCAAAACGAGTGAAGCCGCTTCCGGTATCGTCATAAAATATCTGATGATATCCGGATGTGTAACGGTTACCGGGCCGCCTTTTGCGATCTGCTCACGGAATCTAGGTATGACTGATCCGTTCGATCCCAAAACATTGCCAAAACGTACTGCAACGAATTTTGTTCTCGGATTGTCAGGAGGTGTAAGTGTAAAACCTGTAGATGCTGTATTCCCTGATTCATCAGTCATAAATGTTCCGGTATCAGTATGCATATCAGGCAGGTCTGTGGCTTTACCTTCTGCGATTTTTTTTGCAAATGACTGCACTATCATCTCGCAAAGCCGCTTACTGGCTCCCATGACATTGACCGGATTTACCGCTTTATCCGTAGATATAAGAACAAACTTTTCGCAATTGTACGCCATAGCAGCAAATGCCGTGAAATAAGTTCCCATAACGTTGTTCTTGATAGCTTCGCATGGGCTGTCCTCCATCAAAGGCACATGCTTATGGGCTGCAGCATGGAACACGATATCCGGTCTGTATTCTTCGAAGATCTGCTTTATCCTGCGGCTGTTGCGTACGGAACCTATAAGAGTGACCAGATCAAGATCCGGATACTTATCGATCAATTCCAGTTTTATTTCATGTGCATTATTTTCATAAACATCAAAGATGATCAGTTTCTTTAACCCGGGTACCTTAGCTACCTGTCTGCAAAGCTCCGAGCCTATGCTGCCTCCTCCACCTGTAACCAGCACTGTCTTTCCTGACAGATATTCTGTGACTTCTTTGGAGTTCATCTTTACAGGTTCTCTGCCCAGGAGGTCTTCTACATCTACTTTCTTGAGCGAGTTAACTGTGACATCGCCGAGGGCCAGCTGATACATGCCCGGCAGGTTCATGATCTCACAGTCTGTCTGTCTGCAGATATCAATGATCTTCTTTCTCTCGGATGCCTTTATACTTGGGAGTGCTATGTAAATCTTATCAATGTCATAATAACCGGATGCTTCCTGTATGGAGTCCCTGCCTCCGACAACAGGGATGCCGTCTATTTCGCGCCCCCACTTATTTTGATTGTCATCAACAATACATACTACCTTCTCTTTTACAGAATTTGTTCTCCTGATATCTCTGAGAAGGGTCTGACCTGCAGCCCCTGCTCCGATCAGCATGACATTACTGTTGGTTTTTTGGCTTCGTGTTGATCTGAGAAGCAGGATAAACCTGTACGAGAATCTGATACCTGCCGTGAGGAGAAACTGCAGCATCGCTCCTCCAAGGTAATAAGAGATAGGCATTCTACGGCATATCACTGTTATGAGCAAGGCATGTAATGCACATGTAACCAGTGATGCGAGAGTGATGCGCTGCAGCTCTGTAAAGCTGGCAAACCGCCAGATGCTCCTGTAAAGTTTGAGTTTCCAGAAAACAGCTATGCATATGACCAGATATACAGGTGCAAACTTAAGCCATGCCTCATAATAGGCTGAAGGGATATATGAAAACCTGAGGTCAAATCTTACAAGAAGTGCAGCAAAATACGAGAAAGTGACCGCGACCGCATCATATACTATAAGATACAGCGCGATCCTCTTCCAGTGATTATGATCGCTTGCTTTATTTTTTGAAGTTTTTTTATGATTGTTAGCCATTAATCAATCCATTGCATTTGTTCTGCAGCACAGGTTTTCTTATTCACCTGAATCGCTGCCGCCATCTCCTCCGCCTTCGGAGCCTCCACTGCTGCCTTCGGAATTACCTCCGCCGCCATTGTCTGTACCGCCTCCGGAACCGCCGTTATCGCCTCCGGAACTGTTACCACCGCTATCATTGCCGCCTCCGGAATTATCTTCTGTGTTGCCTCCGGACTTTCCTCCGGCTTTTTTCTTGTTTTTCTTCTTTGTTGCTTTATTGTTATCATTGTCATTGTTATCATTAGTGACTGTTACGACTGGTTCAGGAGTCACAACCGGCACTGCCTCTACGATGACCTTGATTTTTTTGCTTATATCTCCCGCAGTGACTGTTATTGTGGTCTTTCCTTCACTAACTGCTGTGATCAGACCATTCTTGTCTACTTTGGCAATTGTATTCCTTTTGGTCTTATATGTTATCTCAGGTTTTTCAAGCCCTTTTTCCGCCATCTTTATTTTAGGCTCAAGCTGAAACTCTTCACCTTCATATAGAGTGATCTCCTTCTTAAGTCCGGCGATGTCTTCGATGGCTGTTTCTGCCTTGATAGTATAGTTCTTTCTGGTTCCGGCACACTCAACTGTCAGGCGGGTCTCTCCCTCTTTTAAAGCTTTCAGGAGTCCCGTTTCATCTATTGTTGCGATTTTTTCATCTGCAATTGCATATTCAGACTTTCTGTTCATAAATAAAGCCGGTGTGATCCTGCAGGAAAGCTGTGTTTCTGTACCCACATATATCTCAAGGGTCTCAACAACAGTTTCCCCTTTATCTGTTACGAGATCTATCTGCGTAACACCTCTTGGCACAACAATATAGGCGCCGGCAGCGAGTACCAGCGCTAATACTGTAATTACCAGTATGATCGTTCTTTTATTTTTTATATTTCTATCCATTATTTTTTAACGGTCCGATATCTATATATTAAAATATTAAATTCAGTAAATCAGTATCCGGATATTACTGTGACAGGTATCTTGACACTGACTGTCCCTGCAGTAACAGTGATAGTCGTTGAGCCTGGTTCTCCGGCCGTTATCTGACCATCAGCATCAACTGCTGCTATAGTTGTTCGTTTGGATTTGAATGTCACATCAGGCACTTCAAGCTTTTTCCCGGCCATTACGACTTTTGGCTCCAGCAGATACCCATCACCTTCATATAGTGTCACCTCATCAGGCAATCCTTTTATAGACTTTACACTTGGCTGTACCTCTACAGTGATATTCTGCCTGGCCCCGGCGTGCTGTATCGTCATCAGTGTTTCGCCATTTTTCAGGCCTGTTACCTGACCTGTCTCGTCCACAGACGCTATGCTTTCATCTGCAACCGAAAAATAGGTTCCTCTGTCCGCAAGCACATCCGGATGTACCCTGCATTCAAGCTGCACTTTTGAACCTGCGTAAATATTAAGTTCCTGCCCCAGTCTCTCGCCCTCAGTGGTCAATATCTCCATGGAGGTGACACCGGACGGTATTATCGTGTAGATCACAATAGCCATTGCGATAGCCAGGGCTGCCAGTATAAGAATAATGGTCCTTCGTGTCCTGATGTCTCTCATAGCCAATTATTGGTTGTCCGGGTCAAGGAATATCTCTTCTATTCCCTCATAGAAATCCGTCATCGTCTTGTTAGGTGTCTCCAGAGCCCCTGCCATGTGTGCCATGGCAACGCTTGAAGATACTGAAGGCATACTTAGATTCAGTTCTTCCTCTGCCTGCTTTGTCTCAGCTTCCAGTTCTGCCAGAATAGCTTCGCTCTCAGCATCAAGTTCTGTTTCGAGCTCTGCCAGAGACTCTTCAACAGATACGGTATCTGTCTTATTTGCTGCCGTTGATTCTACAGATGCTTTAGCAGTCTCATGCGGTTCAGTGTCTGCACTGAGTGCTGCGAGCATGGCTTCTATCTCGTCTTCCTGCTCTTTCTGTGCTTTTTCTGCAGCTGCATCTTCGGCCTCTTCTGCTTTCAGAGCATCGAGTGCGAAGTACTCACCATCCTCCGGCATCTTAGCTCCTGAGTCTTCCGGCTTTTTACCGGCAGCGCTGCCCTGTATGTCCATGTATATGTCGTCATATGCAGGGCGGCGGCTTCTCTCATAGCGGAATTCTTTCGGATTCCTGCTTTTTGCTGCTTTGCGGCTGACTTTAGCCGGACCGCTTTCCGTTGCAAATACCTGCAGCGCCACGGCAGCAACCATTATGATGACGCCTATCCCGTTGATAAGTATCCCTGAGAAGGTGCGGTAGCTCATTCCGAACTGGCAGTCCATGATCGCAAACAGCGCTCCTCCAGCCAGTACACTGCAGATGGACAGTACATCCATCTTACCTATGATCACCAATATGCAGGCAAGCACCATAAGCGCAGATGGCAATGCAAAGAATACCAGCAAATGTGGAAGCTGCATGGCCTGAATAAGATTGATGCTTTCATCAGCAAGCAGGCCCTCAGGTGCCGGGACAAATCCCGATCCTATGCAGCACAGCACACCTGCGATGCCAAGCAAAATATTAATAGCTCTACTGTTATCGTTGTTCACTAGTCTTCTTTCTTCTTATCTGTTCTTACGCGTTTCTTTTTTGTTTCTCCGTCTTCGGTTTCAGTCTTATACTCGTATTCACCGTAATAGCGGTATCTGTATCTGTATGAAGTTCCTGTTGACGGCACTTTATTAAGCACACATCCGAGAATCTTGCAGCCTGTCATCTCAAGCTGTTTCTTTACTCCGATAGCGACTCTTGCACTTGTAGAGTTTGCTTCTGTAACTATGACAACTCCGTCGCACTTTGGCGCAAGTATGGCTGCATCGATAACGGCTCCGAGCGGAGGAGTATCAATGATGATCATGTCGAAAATCTTGCGGCACTTGCTTAGCAGGTCATCGATAAGATGACCGGACATCAGCTCTGCAGGGTTAGGCGAGAGCGGTCCTGCAAGCATAAGATAAAGATTTGGTACATTGGTGGAGTTGATTATATTCTCAAGCGAAACCTGTCCGGACAGATAGTGCGTAAGACCTCCAACCTTCTGACCCTGATTGTCGATATTATATCTCTGCAGCATTACCGTCTTGCGCATATCTGCGTCGATAAGCAGGCACTTGCTTCCGGCATCTGCAAACGCCCTTGCAAGGTCGAAGCATGTGGTGCTCTTGCCCTCGTTAGGGTTACAGCTGGTAAAAGCAACTACTTTAACGTCGGCACCAGCGAATTTTATGTTTGTCTTAAGAGAGTTGATGGCTTCACGTCTGCCGTACTTCAGCTCTTCGAGATCGTTGATCATTATCTTGTTCATGCCTGCACCCCCTACTTCTTCTCAGCTTCTCCGGTCTCTTTGTAGCGGAGATCCTGTACTTTCTGCGACTTCTCGTTAGGGATGGCCGCAAGAGTGTTGAGGCCAAGGAATTTCTCGATGTCTTCTTCAGACTTGATGCTGTCGTTCAGCATGTAGCGTACCATTATGACACCACAGGCTATAATGAATCCAAGAAGGAATCCAATGATCATGTTCTTCAGCTTTTCAGGCTTTACAGGATCAGGATTTGCTATGGCATTCTCGTATAAAGCCGGCTCGTCGGTGTCCATGATATCGGAGATCTGACGCTTGGCGACTGTCGCGAATTCATTCGCCATATCTGATGCTTCCTGCATATCATTGTTCTGGCACGTAATATTAAGACATCTGGTGTCTGCCGGATTTTCAATGCTCACCATTTCCTTGAGTTCCTCGTATGTATAATCGAGGTTTAGATTCTTGGCTACCTGCATCACTACAGGGCGCGAGAATATCATTTCTTCGTAGTCCTTTGCCAGCGAGTTACTGATCTGGATGTCAGCAAAAGATGTCAGCGAAGTTCCCTGTCTTAATATGTAGAGTTTTGCTGTCGATTCATAGACCGGCTTGGCGATAAGAAAGCTGTATGCTCCGAATACAGCCGTGCCTATCAGCGATGCCAATATGATCGCCACGATGTTCTTCCTCAGAACGTAAATCAGTTCTAGAAGATCGATTTCGATTTCATTGTTTTCCCGATACATTGTTTTCTCCTGTTGATTCTCTTTTATATGCTAAACGATTCTTTCGTTGCGTATCAGTTTTAAAATGTTGTTTTTACTTATGTCTGTCAGCATCTGATCGCTGCAGCAGCCATCCATTGCTTCAAGCGCTGTTCTGTAGATAGGACTTCTGAGCTGATCATCGTGGCAGTCGCTGGCTATGAAGTGCACCAGTCCCTCCGAAAGCAATGCCCGGGCCCAGTCTCCCTTACGCTCGAGAAAGAAACCTGTGCGGTTTGACTGCTTTTCTGTTTTGCCGAAAAATCCTCTCAAGCCTTTCTTCTGCTCGTGTTTTTCTTCCTCTTCTTCTTTTGAAGGTGCCTTATCCAGAAAACTCCGGCAGTTGATCTGCACTGCTACACCGTGATTGACCATGTCCCGGACAGTTTCTATATCTCCCTCAAGGCTGTGATATCTCTCAATATGAGCGATTATCGGCTTATAGCCCTTCCAGAGCATCTCCTGTATGCATTTGTTGATACGGTCCTTGCTGTCGCGAGTGCTGAATTCCACAAGTGCGAATGAGGTACCTCCGATGGTAGGACATTCTCCTCTATCAAGCGAATCGATTATGCCGTCTGAGTAGAAGAGTTCGGCGCCGAGTATCAGCTTAAGGCCGGGTGTTATCTCATCAGCTTTCTTCTGAGTCTCCTCCAGAGCCCTTTTAGCTTTGTCTATAGTGATGCCCGGATTCCGTATGCCGAAATGCGGTGTTGCAACTATGACTCTTATGCCTTCGTCATATGCTGTCCTGAGCATGTTGGAAGTCTGCTTTATGGTCTGAGATCCGTCGTCTATCCCCGGCAATATATGAGTATGCATGTCCATATAAGGTCCTTTTGGGATCAACGGTTGTTCTCCTTTCCGGACGCGTCAAAAAAGGTCGCCTGACGACTGATCTTTTGATCAATACCAGGACAGCCCCTCCCTTATCGTCCCTACAATCTTTCTTCATCTTATAATATACAGAGCCTAAAAGACTCCATAAGCCCGTATATTATATAGTGCGAGTTGGTTTTAAGCAAGCTAAATTAAGCTTTTATCAATATTCTTAATGCTTTGAAAGCGCCCATGGAGCAAGCATTTGACCTGATAATCTACATATAGGACAGACAGCCTGCATCAGCGCTACATAATGATCCGCATCAAAGCAACGAGAGGGGATATAATCTCCCCTCCCTTTATGTTTTGCCTGATAATAATCTGACTATATAACAACTTTGCCTTCGAGTACGGCTTTGAGTCTTTCGCCATATGGGCTCTTGCCATAGCGCTTCACGCTTTGCGCCAGCATCTCATCGTCTATCCAGCCGAGATGATATGCGATCTCCTCAGGTGACGAGATGGTCATGCCCTGATACTGCTCTATCATGCTGACAAAGTCGGTTGCCTTCTGCAGGCTGTCGAAAGTGCCTGCATCCATCCATGTGTAGCCTCGGCCAAGCAGCTGTGCATTGAGGAGGCCCTGCTGCAGGTACATGTCGTTGAGTGTGGTTATCTCGAGCTCGCCGCGTGCGGATGGTTTGACTTCTGCGGCCATATCGCTGACTCCCTTCGGGTAGAAGTAGAGACCGACGATAGCGTAATTGCTTTTCGGCTGTTTCGGCTTCTCCTCAACGGAGATCACTTTGAGCGAGTCTGTTCTTGTGCCCGTCTTCTCTGTCTTTTCGAATTCCATTATTCCGAAGCGCTTTGGATCCTCAACGTAGTAGCCGAAGATCGTGGCCTTGCCGTTCTCGGCATCCCTGCGCGCGTCTCTTAGCTTGTGGTTGAGACCATTTCCATAGAAGATGTTGTCGCCGAGCACCATCGCGCAGGCCTCATCACCTATAAAGTCGCGGCCTATCGTGAAGGCCTGAGCCAGACCCTCCGGCTTCTCCTGCACTGCATATGAAAGTTCTATGCCGAACTTTGAGCCGTCGCCCAGAAGCTGCTCTATCCTCGGAGTATCCTCCGGCGTGCTGATTATTAGGATCTCGCGGATCTTGCCAAGCATGAGTGTCGACAGCGGATAGAAGATCATCGGCTTGTCATACACCGGAAGCAATTGCTTGGATGTAACTATGGTAAGCGGGTAAAGCCTGGTTCCGGCTCCTCCTGCAAGAATGATTCCTTTCATGTCAATTCTCCTTATGATTAGACGTTTTTTACCATTTTGATTTTATCATACCCACAATAAAAGAGCGATACGGGTTTTCTCCGTATCGCCCTCCGGTAATCTGTATATCGCCCTTGTCTTACTACCACTGTATACCCAGATAGTCGCAGACTCCCTTTGCGAGACCTTTGCCGTACGCATCATATTTGGTGCGGAGGAGCTTGTTATCCTTTTTGATGCTCCCCGTTTCGAACAGACAGGCCACGCAGGTGCCTCTTGTTCTGTTGAGAGTTTTCAGATCTTTACGCCTTTTGAGGCCTCTGTTTTTCATCTTCACATATTTATGCACACCGTTGTTGAGGCATTTTGCGAGCTTTTTCTGGTCGCTGTAGCGATAAAGCGGCATGGTCCCTTTCGGCGCTTTCTTATAGTCGCAATGCACGTTCACAAGAACGCTCACATTACTTTCTTTTACCCTTTTCAGAGTCCAGTTAAGGTTCTTATTATTGCCGTCATATGCATCTGTATATACATAGACCCCTTTTTCACGCAGGTACTTCGTCATGGATCTGTAGATAGGGATCATCAGCTTTGCTTCCTGATACTTGCCCCACATACAGCCGGGGTCCCATCTGCCGTCATCGCCTCTTCCATGACCTGTCTCTATCCACACCCTGTAAATGATCCCGGATGCAGCTTCCGAATAATCAGAATAGCTACCGTCTGCTTTGAGAGCGCGGACTTTGTAATATGCCTTCTTGCCTGATGCAACGCTCATATCCTGATATGAGCAGTCTGTGATGCCTTTCTTCAGCAAAGTCCATTTCGAGCCTGTCTGGTAGCTCCGGTATATCTCGTAGGACTCAGCTCCTTCCGGAGCAGTCCATTCGGCATACAGCCCTGCATCCCTGACTTTAACTGAAAGCTGCGGCACACCCGAGTCCACCGGTTCGGACATAGCGGCTGTTTCGCTTTCCGCGTATGCCAGTGCCGGTATCATTGAGATTGCGAGCATAAGGCTCAAAAATAAGCTTACTATTCTTCTCATACGGTCCTTCTCTTTCCAGTCATGGTCGCTGTTATTGTATCACGGGCAGCGCATGTAACACATTGTTCAAGGCCACGGAGTGTCTCAATTATTCAGTCCGAACCAAGGCGCGATCCATGCTCCCAGGTCCTGATTTTTTTGCTCGCCGTCAGCTTTCTCTTCGTCTTCGGGTTCGCTTGGTGCGATCTCCGGTTCTCTGACTCTTACGATGATCTTCTTTTCCTTCTCGCCCGCCTTTACCGTTATGTTTGCGGTTCCGTATCCGACCGCTTTGACTTTACCTTTTTTACTCACGGTCACTATGGAAATGTTGTCGGATTCATATGTGATCTCAGGCGTTTCTATACCCTCGACCGCCATCTTCACTTTCGGCTTTATCTTGTATGAATAGCCCAGGTCTACGGTCACATCCGTCTTGAAGCCTTTTATGGATACCACCGGATCCTTGACATTGAGCTTTATATGCTTCGTAAAGCCTGCAGCTTCGGCAGTCAGAACGGTCATTCCTGCATTCAGCGCAAGCAGATCGCCTTCTCCGTTAATGAACGCAATCGATTCATCTTCGATCTCCCAGCTCATCCTGCGGTCAGCGAATGCCTCCGGAGTTATTTTGTAATCAAGGGTGGCCTTTTCACCGGCGTAGAAATCGAAACTCTCCGTTACCGGAGCTCCGTTTATAAAGATATCAAGGGATTTTGCCCCTTTTGGCAGACTTGAATACTGCTTGCTCAGAACAACAAGCATGGTGACCATGAATATGTAGATGATTATTCTTATGATTCTAATTCTCTTGTCCATCTGCATTTATGAGCAGGTCCTCAAGGTCCGCATCAAGAACTATAGTGTTCTCCAGCGGGGCTGCTTCGTGTATCTCTTTCTGTGCCGCTTCTTCTGTCATTGCGCCGGCTTCTTCGGCCAGCTCTTCTATCTCTGCGTCGGCCGGCCACAGCACCTGTGTATATTTGACTGGGTCAACGGCTTCTTCGATCAAATCTGCATACTCCTCGTTGATCGATTGCAGCACCTGTGTGTATGCTTTTATATCTTCAGTTGGCTTGGTTTCCTCAGGCAGACCAGTCGAGACCACACTTTCTGCTACCACAGGCTCCGGTTCCACGTCAGCCGGCCACAGTACCTGCGTATACGTCATCGGGTCAACGGCTTCTTCGGTCAGTTCTTCTGGCTCTGCGTCAGCCGGCTGAAGCACCTGTGTATACGTCATCGGATCGCCGGCCGGTGTATCTTCAGCCGGTGCGTCGTTCTCCTGTTGCTCGACTGTGCCTACGATTTCCTCTGGCAAGCCGGTCTGGGCAATGCTTTCTTCAGCCTCAGGCTTCGGTTCCGAATCCGGTGCAGGCTTTGACACCACGTCAGATTCTGGTTCCGCAGCAGGCTCCGGCGCAAGTTCTGCTTCAAGGAACGAATCCAGCGTTTTCATTAAGCTTTCGTTCTTAGGTCTTTCGCTCTTCGGCGTCCCGAACGCATGCAGGAGTACTCCCGACAGCGCGATCACTATGCCGAGCTCGTTGAGCAGCGTCCCTGTGAATGCCATGGACGCCTTGATGTATGACAGATCCATCAGGGCGAAGATGCACGATCCGGCAAGCACTGTTATGAGGGATCCCAGTCTGTAGCGACCGGCTCCCACGATCACAGTCGCCGCTATGAAGAGCAGTACAGGCAGTAAAAAGCTCACTGCCTTCTGGCTGCCCGGCAGTGACTGGATGAGTGAGATCGTCCCATCTGAAAGCAGTCCGTACGGTGCCGGTATGAAACCGGAAACTATACAGAGCAGTGTTCCTATTGCCGTTATTACTGTATTAATGATTCTGTATGTATATTTGCCCTTCATGAATCATTGCCGGCGGTCTGCTCGCCGCTATAGTCCCTTCTGTCGTCCGGAAAGATGATGCTTTCTGAGTCCTCACCGGAACGACTTTAAGATGGCCTGCCTTATGAGCAGGCCATCATCGCCCTCAAAAGTATAGATATGCAAGGCGCTTGTGATGTAGCCTTTTCACCTGCGTTTGCGGTCCTCGGCGTCAGTAACTCTGCGCAATCCGCTGTATTAGTAATTTTCTGCGTTGACTTCGAAGTATGCCTGTGGGTGTGCACATACAGGGCACACCTCCGGTGCCTTTGTGCCGACTACGATGTGCCCGCAGTTGCGGCACTCCCACACCTTGACCTCGCTCTTTGCGAACACTTCCTGTGCTTCCACGTTGTGGAGAAGTGCGCGGTAGCGCTCTTCGTGATGCTTCTCAATTGCAGCTACCATGCGGAACTTGGCTGCAAGCGCCTTGAAGCCTTCCTCCTCAGCTGTCTTTGCGAAGCCCTCGTACATATCTGTCCACTCGTAGTTCTCGCCCTCTGCTGCTGCGAGGAGGTTCTCTGCTGTAGAGCCGATGCCCTCGAGCTCCTTGAACCACATCTTAGCGTGCTCTTTCTCGTTGTCTGCTGTCTTCAGGAAGAGTGCAGCGATCTGCTCAAAGCCTTCCTTCTTTGCCTTGGATGCGAAATAGGTGTACTTGTTGCGTGCCTGTGACTCGCCTGCAAATGCGGCCTCAAGGTTCTTTTCTGTCTGTGTACCAGCGTATTTGTTTGCCATTTTTTATCTCCTTTCTACTTAATTATATGTATCGTCCGAATTGTCAGCTTTATTTATACTATATTACCACGCCTGCAGGGTAAAGCTGCAGCGGATACCCGTCTCTCCTAATATGGTTCAGTTCCCTTTGTATAATACTCCCCGCCAACGTATACTACATCATCCGGCTGCGGCGGATACTCCCCTTCCGTTATGTCAGGGATCTGCTCCATTATCCTGCTCCATAGCAGCGCGGCTGATGACGATGTCCAGCTCATTTCCTTATTGTGGTCTGTTCCCATCCAGAGCGCAGCTGAGTAGTTCGGCGTAAATCCCACGAACCAGTAATCATAGTCATCGTTCGTAGTGCCGGTTTTTCCTCCCACCTGAGTCCCGTAGATGGATGCGTTATATGCTATTCCTCTCGACACTACGGACTTGAGCACGTCAGTCATTATGAACGCCACTCCCTCGTCAAGGACCTTAGTGGTTTCCTTCTTTTTTATAAGGACCGTTTTCCCTTCGGCATCCGTTACTGTTGTGTAAGACGCGCCGGAGTTTCTGATTCCCCCGTTCGGGAAGGTAGCATATGCGAGAGCCATGTCGAGCGGGGTCGCGCCATATACCATCGCGCCAAGCGACAGCGCCGCCGGGTTGTCATCATTAGGCAATGTGGAGGCATCGTCCTGCAGCGTGCTGATGCCGTACTTTCTCAGCATCTCCATGGAGTAGTCGGCTCCCACCTGCAGCATTATCTTAACGGCGCAGGTGTTGATGGATCTCTGCAGGGCCGAGCGGAAGGTGTTGTATCCCGAAAAGCTCTTTCCGTAGTTCATCGGCCACACTTCGTCGTTGAAGACCATTTTGTTGTCGTTGACCCGTGATCCCGCTGTCAGATATTCTCCCCAAAGCTCCGTCTCGTTATAGTCAAAACCGTAATCCCTGAACGGGAACGGCTCGCCTTTTTCGGCATATTCGAAGCTTTTCTGGAGCGCCGCGGAATAGACTGAAAGCGGCTTTATCGATGATCCCGGCTGCCTCGGATTCGTTGCCCTGTTGAAGAGCTTCTGCCCGGAGGTGTTTCTCCCTCCGACCATTGCCAGGATGTTTCCGGTATCGACTTCGGTCACCACCATGGCCGCCTGCGGCTCCTCCTCTGCATACGGGAAGTTGTTATCATTGCTGAATTCATCCAGTATTGCTCTCTGTATATCCTGATCGAGAGTTGAGTAGATCCTGAGCCCGCCTGTATGGATCAGCTGCTCGGCTTCCTCCGCCGACATGGAATACTCTTCCATGAGATCATTTTCCACTTCCTGCGTAACAAAGTCGGTGAAGTACGTGAACTCGCTCGATTTTCTCTCGAAATGCGGCTTCAGGAGCTTAGTGATCTTTACTTTGGCCTTCTCCGCCTCTTCCGGCTCTATGTAACCCTGCTCAACCATAAGATCGAGCACCTGATCACGCCTGTCCTTCGACAGGTCGTTTGCGTAAAGGTCGTACTTCTTCAGGTATTTCGTGGCCTCGCCTTTTGTGTCTCTCAGCAGCGCATAAGTGTCGGGAGCCTGAGGCAGGGCAGCAAGTGCCGCACTTTCTGCCAGGGTAAGCTTGCTGACATCCTTTCCGAAGTACGTATAGGCAGCCGACTTGATGCCGTAGCAGCCATATCCCAGATATATGGTGTTCAGATATGCATCGAGGATCTCATCCTTTGAGAGGTCTGCCTCGATCTTGAGGGCATAGACTATTTCCTTGAATTTACGCTTCAGCGTCCTCTGGCTCTTTGACTCCGGCAGGAACGCGTTCCTTGCGAGCTGCTGCGTGATGGTTGATGTACCGCTGATCTCGTCCGCGTGGCCGCTAAGCTTCTGCAGCACCGCGCCGAACATCCTCACGAGGTTCAGTCCGTGATGCTTGTAGAAGGTCTTGTCCTCGATCGCAATGAAGGCGTTCTTTGTGTGGTCCGGAACCTCACCGATGGCAACAGATTCCCTGTCTTCCGTATAGTAGAGTCTGTCTATCTCTTCACCATTGGAGTCGTACAGGTATGAACTCATCTCGATGTTTTTATAGATGTTCTCCGTGTCTACCCTGCCAAGTTTTACTGCAAGATAAGCCGCATAGCCAAGGACGATCACAGCTGCAACGAGGCAGGCGCATAGTATGCCGGTCAGTACCTTTACCAGCGGCCTTCTCTTCTTTGCTTTACCGGTCGTTTCGCCATCCGGCACGCCGTCGGCATCACTGTCAACTTGAACAGATGCAGCGTCTTCGCCGGCCGGAGCGACTGCGAAATTTTCAACGCCCGGGGCAACCTCAGCATCTTCGCCGTCCGATGAAGCTGGTTCGTTTACACTGGCTTTTTCCGACGTTGCGGTGAGGTTTTCGATACTTTCGGCCGGTGTTGGGGAAGCATCCTGCCCATTTTCTTTGCCGGCCGGTGCGACTGTAGCACCTTCACTATCAGGCGCAACTGTGACTCCCGCGGCTTCGTCCAGTGCAGCAGAAATCTCATGCCCTGCTTCTTTCAGCGCAGATACAGCGTCTTCGGCCAGCTTGTCTATATTTTCTTTTTCGATATTATCTTTGTTGATCACTTCTTCTGAATATCTCGTTTTGAAAATCACTCACCCGGGAGTTCTCTTTCCCTTTGATGTTCCTATTATTTTTGCCCCATTTACCTGTTCTGTCAAGATTCTGTTCTGTCCTGACCGTTCTTTGTGATAAAATTTGTCTGAATATTAAAGAAATGTTATAGGAGCGGAGATTCCAGATGAATATTTTTAAGACGGGACCTAGATTTATAAGGGGATACATAGAGACTATGCGCTTCACCTCGCTGAAGAAAAAGCTCAGCAAGCTTCGCGAGGCGGGAGATATCGAGGGAGAGAAGGCTCTGATCCAGTTCGGCCAGAAACGCTGGGTGGAGGCTATGACTCCCGTACTTGGCCTCACATATGAGGTCCACGGTGAGGAGAACGTGCCTTCTCCTGAGGACGGCCCGTTCATGATCTACAGCAACCACCAGAGCTTTGCTGACATTTGCGCGACTCTGTGGCTGATGAAGGATCACGGCATGATGGGCTATGTTTCCAAGGAGGAATGGCGCAAATATCCGATCCTTGCCGATGTAGTCGAATATTCGCGCTCGATCTATCTTATCCGAAACAATCCGAAAGAAGCTGTCAAGGCTCTCGGCGAAGCCAAGAAGATGCTCGATATGGGCTTCAATCTGTGCATTTTCCCGGAGGGCACGCGCTCGAAGGGGCACGAGATGGGCGAGTTCAAGGCCGGCGCTTTCAAGTTTGCCGAGAAGGCGAAGGTTCCTATTCTGCCGGTGACCATTGACGGCACATATCACTTCTTTGAGGAGGATGGCAGCTGGAAGCCTGCGCATATCAAGATAACTGCGCATCCGCTGGTGCACATCGAGAATATGGATAAGCACGAGCAGAAGGAGGCGCAGGCGGCAATCGAGGAGACGATCCGCAGCGCACTGTAAAGGCGAATGCGGCGAGCGAGGCGATGCGCAGCACTATGATTTTGCGATGATGGGGGGCGGGTCTCCGCCCCTTTATAAAGGAAGGAATTGCTATGAGATTTATAATCCAGCGTGTGAAACACGCTTCCGTTACAGTCGACGGCGAAGTCGTCGGCAAGATAGGCCGCGGCTATATGGTGCTGATCGGTGTCTGCGATGCGGACGACGAGGCTGTCGCAGACAAAATGGTAGATAAGATGATAAAGCTGCGTATTAATATGGACGCGGCCGGCAAGACGAATCTGGCGCTCGCGGACGTGGACGGCGGCCTGTTGCTGGTGTCGCAGTTCACTTTGTACGCAAATTGCAAGAAGGGCAACAGGCCGTCGTTCGTCGAGGCGGGCTCTCCCGAGCACGCCGAAGCGCTCTACGAATATATCATTGAGCGCTGCCGCGAGCGCGTACCTGTAGTCCAGACCGGCTCCTTCGGCGCAGAAATGGCTGTCGAGCTCCTGAATGAGGGTCCATTCACCATAATCCTTGACTCTGCAACTCTGTAAAAGAGGAGTTTGAAAATAAAAGTTACATATTCCGACACTTCATTTTATATATGTAACTTTTATGAAAAGCATCAAACACGCAAAACAAAACTGCTTTACGATAATCCCCATATTTCGGGTTATCGTAAAGCAGTTTTTCATCATTCTGTTCAAATCACCATCTGCAAGACCTCCGTCAGGCCGTCCAGATCGTGAAAAGTTACATATATAAATTTTTAATCTCGATTATGTAACTTTTTCTGAAAAAGTCCACTTTCAGATGCTTCCGAGCCTGTTAGCTGACTTTCACCTTCTTGCCGCAGTTCTTCTTGGTGAAGTACTTCCTGTACTTCTTTGCGTATTTCTTGTTCAGCTTCTTCTTGCCGACTCTTACTTTGACCTTTTTAACCTTCGAGCCCTTCAGCGAGCCTTTCACTGAAGCCTTTGTCAGCTTTTTCGTCTTTACGTATAGAGCCTTTACCTTTTTCGTCTTGCTGAAAGCCTTCTCGTTGATTTTCGTGACATCATACGTATTGCCGTAAAGCTCCACGCTTGTCGGTATGGTGACACTCTTGGCATTTTTCGGCTGTACGAGCATCGCTGTCCTGTTGTTTTCCTCATCAGACGTGATCTGATAGGAGCTTCCGCCGGCCTCCACAGTCATGCCTACGGTAGTCAGCGGCATTACGTTGACCTTGCATTTCAGGACCTCACGCGTCAGGGAGTCAACTGCCAGCACTTCCGTCTGTCCCGGCGCTACAGCAGTGACAACACCCAGCGAATCAACGGTCGCGACCGATTCATCGGATGATACCCAGATCATATCCGGAGCTTCGCAATTCTTAGGAGTTATTTCGGTCAGTATCTGCTCGTACTCACCCTCCTTAAGCGTCAGGGACTCCGTGCTTAACGCTACCTCTTCATAAACCGGCAGACTGTCAGGCTTTACAATGTGCAGATCATATGATTTTGAGATGCCATTCGGGAGCGTGGCTGTTATGGTCACGTCACCTAACGTTTTGACTTCTACTATACCGGACTCATCTACTACCCCGATCTCCTCGTTGGAGCTGGTCCAGACGATGTCTGTGTCAACAGCATCATCAGGCTTCACACTGCATTCCTGGCTGTACCAATCTGTGCCCTCTGCATCCGAATAAAGCGTATAATAAACTTCATAATGCTGGAAGAAAATATCCTTCGCATGAACTACTTCGCTCTCTTCCGTGTATACAGCATTGAGCACAGTATCTTCGTTTATTCTGGCGCCTGATTTGTAGATTGCCTCATCTTCATCGGTCCATCCCGTAAATACGAAGCCGTCCTTTTCCGGCGCCTCCGGGAAGTCATTATCACGCAGCATGCCGATCACTTTTGCTTCTTTGATAAGCTTGCCGTCTGCCATGAACTTCACGCTGTGAGCTTCCGTGGAAAGCTCTGCAACTTCTTTATCTACGAGCTCGATCCTCTTGTTGATCCACGCGCGCAACTGCTCGATCTCGTCTTTGTATTCGGTAAGCTTTGATTCGTAAGGACCCCACTTTTCGTGATCATAGATGTAGCTTGTCTCCATCTGGGCAAGGTATTTGTCGAGGCGTCCGCCCTTCTTCGTGATCTCCTGCAGCTTGCCTTTGAGATCGCCGTTCCAGCGCGCCTTCACCTTTGCAATGAACACAGGATCGCACTTCATCGTCTCGAACCAGACTGATGCGGTGGAATCAATTGAGTCCATAGGGTCCACGTCATAATCCAGGTCACCCCAGGCAACATAGTCGAAGTCCCACAGCGGGCCCCAGTAGAGCTTGCCCGGATCGCTGGCGCTTTCTCTCTTTTTATAAAGATATGTACTGCCGCCGTTGAAGGCGTCGCCGTTGCTCGAGAACTCCTGGATCCACCAGTAATCGACTGCAGCGTCTATGTCCAGATAATCGGTGTAAGGATGGCCTTCCGCATCCTTGAAGTCCGGGCTGAAGATGGCGTTCTCGACCTTTTGAGTGTATGCCTTTATATATTCATTGAAGTATTTGGCGTTGTCATCAGGGCTCTCGATGAAGAAGCGCATTCCACTGTCTAATGCAAAGCACTTTTCATCGTCTTCTTCCCAGTCCATAGACAGCAGATAGCCGCCTGTCTTTACCAGATCATCGGTGAGCGCCGGCGCGTCTTTTATATCATCAAGGTCGTCAATTTCGACACGCCCCTTGCCTATTCTGATCTGCTCGCAGAGGAGGTAGCTTCCGAGGAATTCGCCGTTCATCACGACTTCAATCGGCACGCATTGCGGCGTGTATTCCATGCCAAGCTGCTGACCGAGCCAGTAAGTCATGCGGTTACGGACAAAGCTGTTGTCGTAGCGGTTGGCGAGCAGTATCCAGTGCTTGTTTTTGCCGAACCCGAAAAGATCCTGGGCCTTGTCGAACTTCACCTTGTACGGTTTCTTGTCATCCATCCATGTGGAGTTGCCGCGGCCGCGGATGTACTCGAGCTCGAGAGCATCTTTGCCTGTCAGGCTTTTCTGCGTTCCATACTCGTCTCTGAATGTCGTGTCTTTATTGAACTCATCAGGGACCACCAGCTCAACATTGCCGTAGCACTCTACGGAGTGATCTTCGCTTTTGTTCATGGCCTCGATGGTGCCTTCAGACTCATCGATGTTTAAGTACATCACTGGCACTGTGGTCTTGCAGAAGCGGATCGATCTGAGCATCACAGTAGTTTTGGAGGTATCGTCCTTGCCGGTGATCTTCAGCCTGAGCGCAAGGCTATGGCTACCGCTGAGCTCTCCTCCTGTTATGCTGACATTCTGTTCCCCGCTGTTGGACCATTCTGCCTTTCCCGTCTGCTTCTTCAATGAAGCTGCAGCTGCCGGCGACTCGCTGCCATCGAAACAGAGTTCAACACTTACGCCCATGCCTCTGTCTTTATCTTTGAGGCCGTCGACGGTGACTCTGCCGACACTGCCGGAGTCGAAACTGAGTTTTGTGTTAAGCGGGAAAGTCATCGCGTTCAGATCCGCGACCTTGCCGGTGAACAGCAGTCCGTCCCCGGATTTTGTACGCGTGACCTCGACCTTATCCTTCATGTTCTCAGGGACCACGAGCGCTTTGGCGTCGTAGAGCTCAGGCATTGAAATCGTGCTGTACGTATCGGCCTCTGTGGCCTGACTTTCAGCCGCCGCAGCGTCAGTCTGCTCTTCAGATCCGGCCAGACCGGCTTCAGAGCCTTCAATGCTGCTTTCGTCTGTGCTGGCCTGATCGGAGTCGGCTGCAGGTGCTCCCACGCTGCTCCCGTCATAGCCGGCTGCAGGTGCCTGCGGAGCAGAGTCGGCGCCGGGACCCGCCTGCGGGTCTGCGGCCGCGCTGTCTTCTGCTTCTGCCGCGGCCGCGCCGCTTTCAGCGGCACCGGCGCCCTCAGCATTTTCAACGATCGCTTCCGCTGCCGGCTGTTCGTCTTCAGCATATACTGCAGAATCCATGGCCATCCCAGGTACCAGCATCGATATGCTCAGCACCAGAGTCAGCAAAAATGTACTGATTCTCTTCATATATAATTCCTCCCGCTCTGATCTTTTCAGATCAAAATTGTTCCGATCCCGTTTCCCCTTAATTATTTAGCCAATCCTCGTTCATTATTAAAGGCTCACACTGCTTTACGCCTTTGCAAGCCCGCCCTGCGCTACACTTGCAGGCTTTCCTTCCTTACTTATATGAAAGCCCGCCTTTCATTACACCCAGGCGAGCTCTCGTTTTTTTTAGTAGATGCCCGCCATCTGCTATCCGGGGGTGAGCCAGTTATTCTGGATAACCGCAATTCAGTACCTAAGATGAACCCGGCTTTACTCTTTCCCCTGGATGCCCGTTCTCGTTGCATAATGCGGGCATTCTTCTTTTCCTTCGACGCCCTTCCCCCTTTGGGGCGGGCATCTTCTATTATCCCTTTTGTGCACCTGCACTGCGGGGCAGACTTCTCTTCTTATCTATTTTTTATACCCTTGCGGATTGTGGCTCTGCCAGTTCCATGCATCGCGGCAGATCTCGTCGATCCCGCGGCTCGCCTGCCAGCCGAGCACGGCCTTTGCCTTTTCGGCATCTGCCCAGCTGTCCTGCACATCGCCGGCTCGGCGGGCGCCTATTTCATAGGCTACAGCGTGCCCGCACGCGCGGCCGAAGGCCTCAACCATCTCGAGCACGCTGTAAGGCGAGCCCGTTCCCAGATTGATCACTTCCGTGCCTTTGTTCTCCACTGCATATTCCGCTGCCTTCACATGGCCTTCCGCCAGATCCATCACGTGAATGTAGTCCCTGCGGCAGGTCCCGTCCGGAGTATCGTAATCATCACCAAATACTGTCAGATGATCGCGTCTTCCGACAGCCACCTGCGAAATGTATGGCATCAGATTGTTAGGGATCCCCTGCGGATCCTCACCGATCAGTCCGCTCTCATGCGCCCCGACCGGATTGAAGTACCTCAGCAGCACCACTGACAGCGGCGCTTTCCATTCATTAGCTCCGGCTTCTTTGCCCGTAGCCTTGAGTCTGTCACACTCCGCCTTGCTTGCCTTTGCGGCATCTGTCAGCATCTGCTCCTGCATCCACTTCGTCCAGCCGTACGGATTTGTGCACATGCCCTTCGGCGCATCCTCCGTGAACGGCGGAACATTATCCTCACCATATACAGTCGCTGAGCTCGAGAATACGATATTCGTAAGTCCCAGCTCCCTCATGCACTCGAGCAGTGTCAGTGTCGTATCTATATTGTTCCTGTAATACTCGACAGGCATCGCCACCGATTCGCCGACAGCCTTGAGCCCCGCAAAATGGATGATGCAGTCAGGCATCTCAGTCTTCAGTATCTCCATCATACGCTCCTTGTCGGCAACATCCGCTTCGTAGAGAGCTACCTTCTTGCCGGTGATCTTCTCGACACGCGCGATCGCCTCCGCCGAACTGTTCGCAAAATTATCTACAACTGCAACATCATGCCCCGCGTCGACCATGGCTACCGCCGTATGAGACCCAATATACCCTGCTCCGCCTGTAAGTAAAGTTTTCATGTTTTTCTTCCTTTTTCTATAAGTACTAAGTCTTTCGCTAATCCGTTTTTACCTTTTCAAAGTCCCGCATCACATTAGGCTATACCTCCAATCGATGCCCTCAGGACTTCGCAGTTTTACTGCCCATCAGGACCTTCAAAGTACCTTCCTCATACAACCAAAACGAGATGTGCTTTGCCTATATATTTTACTTCATTCCTGCATAGCCACGCAATTGAAAGACAAACATCCTTAATTACTTCCCAAAGGCGCTCATACTGCAGTGAATTCCCGAAGTCGCTAATCCTTCAGCAAATTTCCAAAGTCACGCACGCTACAGTGAATTCCCAAAGATGCTCATACCTCAGCGTATTTCGCAAAAGCATTTCCTCCTCACTAAAGAAGCCAGCATTTGATCATGGCATCAATAAGATCTCCCCTCAGACCGCCTTCCACCGTGTCATACGTAACAATGAGATTGTCCCATGGCACAATGCCAAACTCTTCATATTCTTTCAGCCTGATCTCGTTTCCTTCTTTATACTCTGGATCATCCATCATTCCGCAGTGTTCCCAATAGATGACTCTCCAGTCTCTTCTTCTCAGGATCTGAAAATCCGGGTTGCGGAATAATCCGGGAATTCCCGTAGGACAGTCCCATCTGTAAATGATCCCATAACGATCCAGCTGCGAAGCAATATATAGCTCATTCTTGGAACGGCTTTTCGTTCCATTTGCCGCAGTATGCTTAAGGTTTTCAGGATGATAATTATCCATTCGCGGAAATCTCTTTGCCCACTCCACAGGATCGGTCATTCCATGATAAATTCCGTTAATAAGCTCAGGATACTTTGCCAGAAATTGTCTCATAATAGTATCCTCGTCAATCGGTTTATACCTTTTGCACGCAAGCTCCAGCGCACGTATGTCCTGATCGATAACCTTCAGCGTTTCGGTGATATACTCCTTACGAACCAACCCATTCAAAACATCAGGTTTTCTTTTTATGCCGTATCTACGCTCCTTCTTACGATTGCCTTTCGCCGGAAGCCGCTGAAGGTATTTCCGAAGCCCATCCTGATCGACTATCATAAGCTCTCCATCGGGAAGGTTCTTCTGCTCATACAGCAAATTCTCCTTACGCTCGACCAGCTCTCTTCTAATTCTTTCCAGTTCTTCTTTATAAACCATGCCGACATCTCCCTCCCCTTCTTCCTCTTGATGCATGCGAATCATAAATCGAGTCAAATATGCAGGATTCGCACGTACTGAGAATCTTGCAGAGGAGTTTTAAAAATAAAGTTACATTTTTCGATAGTAAATTTTATATATGTAACCTTTGACTCTATCAATTGCAAAATACTTGTAAATTCCTGCATTCATGCTTTACGATAATGCTTTTTTGACGGGTTATTGTTAAGTAATTTGAATGGAACCAGTCGGTTTTCCGACAGCTCGATTTCAAAAGTTACATATACTTTTTTTGTTGCTTAAATTTGTAACTTTTTCAAAAAAAGTCCTCTTCAGGAAGCTTTGCGCGACTCTGTAGAAGCTTTGCCCGATTCTACAGAAGCTTTGCCCGATTCTACAGGAGCTTTGCGCGACTCTGCAGAAGCTTTGCTCGATTCTGCAGGAGCTTTGCCCGATTCTACAGGAGCTTTGCGCGACTCTGCGGAAGCTTTGCGCAACCTTGAATTGATTTCGACGAGCCGGATCTGCAGATTAAAAGCCTGTGAGAAGCTATCACGTAGATCTATGCAAGTTGCGGGAACCCCGTGGTGTCGGGTCTGCACATAAAAAAGGCCTGCGAAGTTTCCAACGCAGGTCTGGTGCATCAATCTCACTGGCATTTAATCTGGCATTCAATCGGTATTCAATTTGTAGATGTAGTTGTTGCGGATAACGTGGTACTTCTTGTAATCGTGCTTCTGGCTGGTCGTGTAGTAGAATCCGGCGTAGAAGCTGTCTCCATCGTGGAAAATGCATTCGACCTCGATCCCCGGATTCTGTGCGTAAGGCAACAGCAGTTTCCCGACGTAGGAGCCATTCATGTTATGGATCGTCGCCACGTTGTATTTGTGCTTTCCCTTGAAGCTGCGTACATCGTAGATGTAGTCCCCCACGCTCTCCATCCCCTGGCTTAGCAGATATGTCCTTTTGCCTTTCAGCTTCACATATTTGACCGGATTCAGGTTTCCATCGAGTATGATGACGTTGTTGTTCTTTCTGAGCCTTCCGACATAGCAGTCGTGCTTTTCGTTGTATGCAATAGCAGTGAAGCCTTTGAAGCCCTTGGCTACCGACTTCGGGATCTTTTTTGAACGCTTCAGTTTTATGTCCTTCCTCGAAACAACGGTGAGCGTTTCCGGATCGATGAACACTGCCCTTTTGGTCTTGACCTCACAGCACGTCGCAAGTATCAGGTTTTTCTTAGTGTTGTACGTGAGATTGTTACCGTGGTATATCGGCAGAGGAGCGGACACTTTTACCACATTGAGGCTGCTGAGATCTACCTTGACGATCCTGCAGTTTTCCCTGTTTCGGTTATACAGTGTGAAGTATCCGTAGCCGGAATTGGCGCAGGCTCCCTGCAGTGTGTCGTATTCGTAGAGGTTCTGACCTGCGGCCTCGCGGTAGTCGAAGGCCTTTCCGTCTTTTGTAAGTAATACTGCGGAGTTGTATCCCAGAATTGGCTCCGCATATGCGGTGAGCGCGGATGCCAGCAGTATCACAGCCGTCAAGAGGACTGCGACCGCATGTTTCATATGTCCTTTTACTATTTTTTTACTCATTTATCGTTCTCTCTGCGTTGATTTGATTGTTATCCGTCATTGCTTCATGGACATCTCTGATTATTAGCCAATACAGATTTAAAAGATACCAATGCTTTTCTTTCTTCGATTCCGTACTTGTACAGAGTCCATGCAATGCTTCTCTAACAAAAGGATTTCAATTTAGCTTCCCTCATATGTTACAACAGCCCGGGACGCTGTGGCTCGGGCTGTATGTAATATGTATTCTTTTAATTAGCTAATTACTCGCCTATGAAATGTCCGAGATAAAGCTATTTTACTTTAACCGATTTGACTGCTGACCAGTCTGAGTAAAGTTTTACTCCTCCTGCATTCTTATATGTACGGATACGTACATAGTATATCTGCTTGCTCTGCAGTTTCTTGATTGCCTTGGACTTTGCCTTCCTGGAAGCGGTTGCTGTCTTTGTATCAGCACTGCTGAAATCTGACGACAGGCTGTACTGGATCTCGTATCCGTCGAGAGTCTTGTAAGTGATATCGTTCTTGGCAGCCTTCTTCCACTTGACCGTCATTTTCTTCTTGCCTTTTGCAGGCTTGGAGATCTTTGCCGGCTTAGGGTTGATGTTGTAAGTAGCAACATTTGCTCCTTTGTAACCGTTCTTGAGCGTTACTGTGACAGTGTACTTTCCAATATTTTTACTGTTCTCATCAGACCAGACAACATCATAATAGTCCGCGCTGATCACTTTTCCGTTAAGTGATACTGTTAAGATTGTCGGCTTCTGTTCCTCTGCAACCGCCTGTTTCTTTTTCTTCTTTCCGACTTTCTGTATATGATATTTATATGTGAGTTCAGTTGCAGAAAGCTTTATCTCCGGAGTTCCTGTGTGATCAGCCTTGTTTTCTTCGGCATCCTTCAGGGAAACTGTTGCTGTCTCCACAGCTGTATCTGCTTTTTTAACGGTTGTATCTGCTGAAGAAACTATTTCTTTGGATCTCTCCTTGGCTGCTTCAGCTGCTGCTATTTCAATTTTGTTCTGTGCTTTTTCCAGAGCCTTATCTACAGCTGCATCTGCCCTGTCAGCTGCCTCCTTCGCTTCTTTCGCAGCCTTTTGATATGCTTCAGCAGCATCCTTGGCTTTCTTAGCTGCAGCAATTGCGGCATCTCCAGGAGTCTTTGCCGCCTCATCAGCTGCTTTCTGCAGATCTTCTGCTTCCTTTGCGGCACTTTCAGCATTCTTTGCTGCCAGATCAGCCTCCACTATAGCTGCTGCAGCAACCGCCTGTGCTGACAATTTATCCATGGACTCTGTCTCTTTTTCGCCACAGACCGAGCATACTCTTTCTCTGGAGCCCTCTTCATCAACAGTCGGCTTTTTCGTTATCGTCCATTTGCCGAAATTGTGTCCGGTTGCACGGACTTTCTTTGCAGAACCTTCCTTTACAGCATCGCATACCGAACAATGGATCGATTTGGATCCATCAGCAGTGCATGTAGGAGCCTTATCCTCAGTGTAATCAGATTCCCATTTATGACCTGTCGCAGGAAGCGTGACTTCTTCAACGTAACCGCAGTCAGCATCCTTGCAAGTTCTCTTTTTCAGTCCGTCATCAACGCAAGTAGGAGCTTTGACTATCTCCCATTCACCAAACGTATGCTCGATAATTGGGACAGTTCTCTCTGAATCCGGCTGTATCGCGTCACATACGGAGCAGTGGATCGATTCGATTCCTGTTGAGGAATGTGTCGCTTTTTTATCGGTCGTATAGTCGCTCTTCCACTGATGACCTGTTGCCGGGATCGATTCCGTGACCGTCTTTCCACAATACTCACATTTCTTTTCCTGCGTTCCACTTTCTGTGCAGGTTGCCTTCTTTGTTACAGTCCATTCGCCATACTTATGGTCAGATATAGGAATGGTCTGTACAGTGGTTTCATCGATCGCATTGCAGACCGAGCAGTGGATCGATTCTGATCCTTCAGCCTTGCAGGTAGCCGGAGTATCAACTGTATACTCCTTATTCCACTTGTGTCCTGTCGCTGGAATCACTTTGGTGACCTTGTCACCGCATATGCTGCAGGTACTTGTCTCCGAACCGTCTTTCGTGCATGTAGGATCTACGCTGCTTTCGACCTTGTAGTCATGGTCATGCTTGTTGATCACTTCTTTCTTGTATGTATCAATATATGCAAGATATGTGCTTGGCGTCACGCCGTTTCCGACGTTATACATACCATCCTTCGATGAGAAAGTCTGGCTGTAATATCTGTCTTGCATAAGACAATCATATTTTTTACCATCGCTTGCCGTAATCTGTTCCGTGACAAAGCGGTCCCTGATGCCAAATCCTGTGAGCAGCATTACCCCTTGTCTGTCTGTAAGTGTCTCATAATGACCCGTCTGCCCGCCATTGTTATTAACGTAGTTCTTTTTCTCTTCTGTATACCATCCTTCATACGGATCATCAGAAAGCGTACCATCAACTTTTCCGTACTTCCAGGTACCGCCAATCTGTCGGTATGCAAGGTTCTCCAGAACAGAAAACGCACTGGAGTGATCAAACACAGCGTTTATATCCTGATAATCTGCATTCAGCTCTGCCATCGCCATCAGTGCACTTGATACCTTAAGCGCCGGCAGTGACTCCTTAGCGCGGTAGGAGTTTCCGCTGCTGATAAAGTTTACTGCTGCCTGCAGTTTCTCAATCGATGTAGCATCATCCTTACCACCCAGATCTAGAGAGGCAAGCAGATCATTATAAGAAATATTATGCGTACCTCCAATGATGTTCCCCTGGTTGAAGACTTTGCTTTTGTTTGCTGATGTTAAAGTGTTTGATATGATCTGTGCGGCAATTGCTGCATCTTCTTTTTCAGAAGCTGTAGCCGCATTTTCAGAAAGCCATACGAAGAAGCCGTATGAGCTGTTCTTTTCCGTATCAGTGAGCGACTCGCCCTCCGCAAAAGCCACCGCAGGCATATACGTCAGCACCATCGCAAGTGCGAGCAGGATCGCTAATACTCTGCTTTTCATCTTCATTAGTTTCACCTTCCGTTTACAAAAGAATAAAATGAGAGAAGTGTCTTCCCTCACCCTTATGCGCCTACAATTGTACCGCTTAAAACCGCTAGTTTTCAAGGTTTACAATATGAAAAACCCGGGCTCGCTCTGAGTCCGGGCAGATATTCCATAAGAATAGCGCATGTCTGCTTTCACAGTTCCATGCGCTTGTTTCTTATATCTAATCCAGTCTGTTCACTTTTCAGTGACCTTTCTTTACACCAGTGTCAGCTGCTCGCTGCCGTCGGCTCCTACGTTAGGATCTTTCGGCGCTTTTGCCTTCTTGTCGACCGGCTTCTGCGCGGATTCCTCGTCGATGACCTTGGCGAAGGATACGATACGGTTGCCCTTCTCTACCTTCATTATCTTGACACCCTGTGTGGTGCGGCCGAGCGTGCTGACCTCGTCGGCGCGTATCCTTATGATAACGCCGTTCGAGTTGATGACCATCACTTCGTCATCCTCGCTCACGAGGGTCGCGCCTACCAGCAGACCTGTCTTTCCGAACTTGGTCTTGTCGTAAGTCGCAACACCCTTGCCGCCGCGGGCCTGCAGCCTGTACTCTTCGAGCGGCGTTCTCTTGCCGAAGCCGTTCTCGGTGATTACGAGCATCTTGCGGGTCTGGTCGATGTCGAGCTCCATGGATACGACTTCGTCGCCCTTCTCAAGGAGGATCGCCCTGACTCCGCCTGCGTTGCGGCCCATCGGTCTGACATCCTTCTCGCTGAACGCGATCGCCTTGCCCTGCTTGGTCACAACGAGTACGTTCTCGTCGCCGGTAGCAAGTGCAACGCTTATCAGCTTGTCGCCTTCCTTAAGCGTGATCGCGATGAGGCCTGTCTTGCGGTTGGTGTCGAATTCGCTCATCGGTGTCTTCTTGATGGTACCCTGCTTGGTTACCATCACGAGGCACTCGTCGGCGTTGAACTCTCTGACCGGAATCATGGCCGTGACGCGCTCAGTGCTGTTGAGGTTGAGGAAGTTGATGACAGGCGTGCCCTTGGCCGTCCTAGATGCTTCCGGAATCTCGTAAGCCTTTATCTTGTAGACTCGTCCCATATCGGTGAAGAACATGAGGTAGTCGTGCGTGCTGGTGATTATGAGGTCTCGTACGAAGTCACTCTCGCGGGTGGTGAGTCCGACGATGCCCTTGCCTCCGCGGCGCTGCGCCTTGTAGGTGTCAGCCGGAACTCTCTTCACGTATCCGAGGTGTGTCAGCGTGATGGCGACATCCTCTTCATCGATCAGCGCCTCTTCATCGAGCTCGCCCTCGTCTGCAACGATCTTGGTGCGGCGCGGGTCTCCCCACTTGCCTTTGATCTCAAGCAGCTCGTCCTTGATAACGCCCATCAGCTTGTGCTCATCTGCGAGCAGGCTCTTGTAGTACGCGATCTTCTTGAGGAGCTCGTTGTACTCCGCCTGGATCTTCTCTCGTTCGAGTCCCTGCAGCTTGGCGAGCCTCATGTCGAGGATGGCCTGCGCCTGGATCTCGGAGAGCCCGAACCTGATCATCAGCTTTTCCTTGGCGTCGTTGTAAGATGAGCGGATCGTTGCGATGACTTCATCGATGTTGTCAAGCGCGATGATCAAACCCTCTAAAATGTGGGCTCTCGCCTCTGCCTTCGCGAGGTCGAAGCGCGTTCTGCGCGTAACGACTATCTTCTGATGCTTGAGGTACTCCTCGAGGATCTGCTTGAGATTGAGAATCTTCGGCTCGCCGTCGACCAGTGCCAGCATGATCATGCTGAATGAAGTCTGCAGCGAAGTGTGCTTGTAAAGCCTGTTGAGGATGACGTTCGGATTGACGTCTTTCTTCAGCTCAATAACGATGCGTGTGCCTTCGCGGTTCGACTCGTCGCGGATCGCCGAGATGCCTTCTATCCTCTTGTCCTTTACGAGCTCAGCCATCGACTCGATGAGCCTTGCCTTGTTGACCTGGAACGGGATCTCGCTGACGATGATGCGCATGCGTCCGCGCTTGTCTTCTTCGATCTCGCAGACCGAGCGGACGTTGACCTTGCCCTGGCCTGTCATGTATGCCTCGCGGGCAGCGTGCTTACCAAGGATGATCGCTCCTGTAGGGAAGTCCGGTCCTTTGATGATGCGCGCGAGCTCTTCGACGGAGCTTTCCGGCTCATCGATCAGCTTGACGCACGCGTCGATCGTTTCGCCGAGGTTGTGAGGCGGGATCGATGTGGCCATTCCGACTGCGATACCGTTGCTGCCGTTGATCAGCAGGTTAGGAACTCTCGACGGAAGTACCGACGGCTCCTGCTCCTCGCCATCGTAGTTGTCAACAAAGTCGACTGTATCCTTTTCGATGTCTCTGACCATCTGCAGCGAGAACGGTGACATCCTGGCCTCGGTGTATCTCGAAGCCGCGGCGCCGTCTCCGTCGACCGAACCGAAGTTTCCGTGTCCGTCAACGAGCGGATATCTCGTGGAGAAGTCCTGCGCCATCTTGACCATCGCGTCGTAGATGGAACTGTCGCCGTGAGGGTGGTATTTACCCATTACCTCGCCGACGATACGCGCGGATTTCTTATGTGGTTTGTCCGGGGTGATGCCGAGAGAGTGCATGCCATACAGGATCCTCCTGTGTACCGGCTTGAGTCCGTCGCGCACGTCCGGGAGAGCACGTCCTACGATTACGCTCATCGCGTAGTCGATGTACGAGTTTTTCATCTCATCGTATATCTCGTGCTCGATTATTGTGCTGTTGTCCAATAAGTTAGCCATTTGCTTTCCTTTTTATGCGTTGCTGTCCGGACATATCCCTTCCGGAACAACGCTCATGTTTTTTGTTTCTGTATGTTTGCTTCAGGGCAGCTACGTAATGTTTTGCGATTCTGTAATGATATGTCATCAGCCGCTATTCCGGGCGGGACATGATCCGGCGCAACGCCCTCGCAATAATAAATGTATGCTTTTTTTACGTATTAAATATCCAGATTCTTTACGTATCTTGCGTTTTCTTCGATGAAGGCTTTGCGCGGCGGCACCTTGTCTCCCATCAGTGTGGTAAAGATCTCGTCTGCTGCCTGCGCGTCTTCGACTGTTATGCGAACCAGTGTGCGGTGGTCGTAGTCCATCGTGGTCTCCCAGAGCTGGTTGAAGTCCATCTCACCGAGGCCCTTGTAACGCTGTATCTCTATCTTGTTGTTGCTGCCCTTGCCCTTGAGCTCGGCGAGCAGCTTATCCTGCTCGGCATCTGAGTATGTGTACCAGATCTGCTTGCCCTGCTTCACTCTGAAGAGCGGCGGCTGCGCCGCATACACGTATCCGCCTTCGACGAGCGGTGTCATGTATCTGAAGAAGAATGTCAGCAGGAGCGTTCTGATGTGGGCTCCGTCGACGTCCGCATCTGTCATGATGATGATCTTGTGATAACGGAGCTTGTCGAGGTCGAAGTCCTTGCCTACGTTGCAGCCGAATGCGGTGATCATGTTCTTGATCTCTTCGGAGCTGAGGACTCTGTCCAGTCTCGCCTTCTCTACGTTAAGGATCTTACCTCTGAGCGGGAGCACCGCCTGACGCTTTCTGTCACGTCCCTGCTTTGCGGAGCCGCCTGCGGAGTCACCCTCTACGAGGAAGATCTCGCTGAGTGCAGGGTCCTTTTCGGAGCAGTCCGCGAGCTTGCCCGGGAGCGATGTGGTCTCGAGCACCGATGTCTTACGTGTGATCTCGCGGGCCTTGCGTGCGGCTTCACGTGCGCGCTGGGCCTTGAGGCACTTGTCGATGATGACTCTCGCCTGCTTCGGGTTCTCCTCGAGGAAGTATGTCAGCTGCTCTGTCGTGTTGGTCTCTACGAAACCCTTGACCTCAGCGTTTCCGAGCTTGGCCTTCGTCTGGCCCTCGAATTGCGGATTTGTCAGTTTGACTGAAACGACTGCGGTCAGGCCTTCCCTGACGTCGTCGCCCAGCAGAGCGTCTTCGTTCTCCTTGATGAACTTATTGCGCTTTGCATAGTCGTTGATAGTCCTTGTGAGCGCGGACTTGAATCCTACTTCGTGGAATCCACCCTCATTGGTGTGGATGTTGTTTGCGAACGAGAGGATGTTTTCGCTGTATCTGTCGGTGTACTGCAGCGCTACCTCTACGGAGTAACCCTTCTTCTCGGCTTCGTAATAGAAGACCGTCGGATTGACCGCGTCCTTATTGTGATTGAGATACTCAACGAACTCCTTGATGCCGCCTTCGAAGCAGAAGTGGTCCTTGGTCTGCGGACTGACTCTTCTGTCCACGAGATCGATGGTGAGTCCTTTGTTGAGGAAGGCCATCTCGCGGAGCCTGCGCTGGAGCGTGCCATAGTCGTATACTGTCTCGTCGAAGATCTCAGGATCAGGCCAGAACTGTGTCTTGGAGCCTGTCTTGCCGCTCTTGTACTCGCCTACGACTGTGAGCTCTGTTGAGCGCTCGCCCTTGAAGTACTCCTGCTGATAGATCTTATTGTTACGTCTGACCTGCACCACCATGTGGGTCGACAGCGCGTTTACGACGGACGCGCCGACGCCATGCAGACCGCCGGATACCTTGTATCCTCCGCCGCCGAACTTTCCGCCGGCGTGCAGCTGAGTATGGATGACTTCAACTGCCGGTATGCCCATCTTCGGGTGGATGTCTACCGGCATACCGCGGCCGTCGTCCTGCACGATTATGGAGTTGTCAGGCTCGATGCTGACGCTTATGTTTTTACAAAATCCTGCGAGCGCCTCGTCGACTGAATTGTCTACTATTTCATATACCAGATGATGGAGTCCCGCCGGACCCGTGCTTCCGATATACATTCCCGGTCTTAAACGTACCGGTTTGAGGCCTTCGAGGACCTCGATCTGACTGGCGCCGTATTCCTGTTTCTGGGCCATTTTTACTTCCCTTCTGAATTATGTTTTTTTGCATCGGAGTACATGCTGTATAACCGATTCTGTACCCTTTGCAATTATTGACTTGCATTAAAAAACGGGCATTGTATCCCCTTTTTATTTTCGCCCAAATTTTACCATATAAGCGATTTTTTTGCAAGCAATTCCACAATATCTTGTGTTTTCAAGAAAATCCCTTAAATCGAAAATTTTCGCCCTGAATCCGGGACCGAATTCCTGAAAGCCTTGATTTTACTGTTCTTCAGGCATCTCCTAAAAACTATGCTTTTTCAGCTATCCGAAGAGGCTTTCAAGACCGTCCGAAATACTCTTAAAATCTATTATTATATTGCCTTCTGAGATGCCCAGAGGGATCTGATCTTCGAAGCTGTATTTAGTAATAACCGCTGTTTTATCCAGCTGATATACCCATACTTCTTTTTCTTCTGCTCTGATAAGCCAATATTCACGTACACCCGCTTCCCAATACTTACTGAACTTATCGATTCTGTCATATTTCTCCGTAGAGGGGGAAAGAACCTCTGCCACGTAATCAGGCGCACCTATGATCATTTTTCCATCCTTATATTTTTCTTTATTACAGACGATAAGGACGTCAGGTATCAGACAGTTTCTTTCATCATTCTTATTAAGCTGTACTCCAACGGGAGCAGGCACTGTCAGGCACTCTTTTTTTCCTGAACTTTTGATACCCGAGGATAGCTGGAAGAACAGCTCTGAAACTATATACTGGTGTATAGCTGTTGGTGTATTTCTGTTATAAAGAACTCCATCTATCAGCTCCATCATGGTGTCATCAGAAAGACTTCGCCAGTCCTCAACAGTATACGTCCCGGGCTCTTTCCAGGAAGGTACTCTGTCATAGCTTTTCTTTTGATCATCAACAGGCATCGCTGTACTGTATTCATCAAAAGATGCCATTTCTGATACGCCGTCAGCATAATCCAATGTCAGGTTATGCACTATATCCCTGTAAAGCGCTGCCTCTTTAGGCGAATGCTTTTCAGGAAACAGCACGCATTCTATGCTTTGGAGCGTATTGAATCTCGGTCTGGAAGTAGCTCCGCCGAAAAACTTCTGTACTGTACCAAGCGGTACTCCTGAAAGGGCTGACACCATCTCATTAGTGTAGCCCAGTTCTTCTTTTCTCTTTTTCAGATCTTCTATCTTCACCGGTCTGTCTCTCCTTCTCGCCCTGCTGATCATCCGGATCCTGGTTTCCTTTTCGCTTTCTTTGCAACCATTTTACCGTGTTTGAGCCGTTTGTCAATCTTTTCAGAGCCGTTTTCAGAGCCAAAATAGAGCCATTTTCCGCCTTAAATCGCTTCATCAACCGCCCTAACAGGCTCCTCAGAAGTGTTTTGTAAAAGCAGGTTGCGGTTTCGCAAAGATAACTTCCGCTAAAAAAACTGCCTCATCTGATAACAGACGCGACAGTCTCCCATAATATCTATTCGTTTTTATCGTTCCTGTTTCAGTATTTATCCACTCTCGTAACGGTACCTTCTTCAATTCGGAAGAGAGTACCTCCGCGGAGGTCCTTTATGACCTCTTCATTCAGCTCGGCTGAGGTGATGAAGAGCTGCACATCGTCTATCTCGCTAACGAGGAACTTCTGTCTGTCGAGGTCGAGCTCCGACAGCACATCGTCGAGAAGGAGCACCGGCGGCTCGTCGAGCATCTGCCTTGCTATCCTTATCTCCGCCAGCTTGAGCGACAGCGCTATGGTTCGCTGCTGTCCCTGTGAGCCGTACTTCTTGGCATCCTTTCCGTTTATATAGAACTCAATGTCATCGCGGTGCGGCCCCAGGCTCGCGTATCCGTTATATATGTCGCGGTCGCGGTTGTGGAAGATCTGGCTGAACAGGATCTCGCGCCCCTCCGGCCCTTCAATGAAATTGCAGGCTGTCTTGTATTCGATCTTCAGCTCTTCCCTGCCTCCTGATATCTTGTTCATGATCTCGCCGGCTTCATTGCTCAGCATCTCAGCGAATTCCCTGCGGAACCTGATTATCTCGTAGCCTGCGTCAGCCAGCTGGCGGTCATAGATGTCCATCATGTCCTCGTTGTAGCGGCGGCTGTTGTCGTAAGGACTGCGCTCGAAGATCTCATCGCTGCGTGCGTCATTGAGGCTGATGTTGTCTGCGCGGCTGAAGGTCTTTTTCTTTACATTAAAGTAGCCTTTGAGCAGTGCGTTCTTCTCTTTGAGCGCCTCGTTGTATCTGCGAAGCGCATCGTAATACATAGGACGCATCTGCGAGAGCTCTCTGTTGATGAAGGACCTCCTCCTGTCCGGACTGTCCTTTATTATGCGTAAATCATCTGGTGAAAAGATAATTACGACGACATTATTCAGCAGTTCAGTCGTCTTGCGGATGAGCTTACCATCCTTCTTGATCATCTTTTTGCCGTCAGATCTTATAACTATATTAATATTCTTATCAATATCTTCGGAATTTATGTATGTACTGACCCTCGCGGAGCTCTCTCCGAAGCGGATGAGGTCGGCGGAGTTGCTCGTGCGGAAACTCCTCGCGAAAGCGGTCAGATAGATCGCCTCGATGAGGTTGGTCTTGCCCTGAGCGTTCTCCCCGACGATGATGTTGCGGCTATCGTCGAAGTCGAGCTCGAGGTTTTTATAATTCCTGAAGTTTTCTAGTATGATGCTGTTGATTTTCATAAGTCTGTATTAGATGGAGCCCTGCCGACGGAGATCAATTGTTTCTACCTTGCGGCAAAGCCGCTCTTCGGCGAAGCCGATTATAAATAGGTTGAAACAATTTTATTGGAGGAGCCCAGCCGACGGAGATCAATTGTCTCTACCTTACGGCGAAGCCGAATAAAAAATGGTTGAGACAATTATATAATAATTATACTATATATTGTGGTATACTTTTATGGTAAAACTATTTCTCTTATTTAAGGAGACGGAGACCAACAATGAAAAATAAAAAAGGCGGATTTGGCGCAAAGCTTGTGCTTGTGCTCATACTGATGCTCGCTTCCGCTGCCGGCGGAGCCTATGGCTACAGGATCCTCGACGGAAAACTTGCAGTTCGTGATGCAATGAAGGCCGTAGAGGATGTAGACATCTCGGACTATGATGCTCCTGAGCAGAGTGTCATCCAGGGTTACATCGATGATGCAAAGAAGAATCTCGAAACAGCACAGACCCGTAAGGAGGTCTACGAGATCATCGGCGTGTTCATCTCAGATGTGGACAAGGTTCAGACGCTGAATGAAAAGAAGCTCGAGGAAGCTCTCAAAGCTGCTGAAGAAGCGAAGAATCAAAGCAACCAGAACAATCAGAATAATCAATACAGTCAGGACACGGCTACTGATGACGGCGGTTATAAGAGCAATGAGCTGAACACTAATACTGAGACAGATAATGCTCAGGACGAAGGCGGCGGATTCCTCGGCAGCCTGCTCGGTGGAATGACCAGCGGCTCAGGCGGAAACTAAACTATGATGTCAGCGGGGAGCGATCCCCGTGGATTTAAACAAATGGAGGTGCAATTTATGAAAAAAAGAACACTGGTCGTATTTATGATTATGGCAATCCTTACTGTTCTGTGCTTCGCAGGATGCAGCAAGGAACCTATGACACTCGAAAAATATGCTAAGGACAATCCTGATATTCAGGAGAGTATCGACAAAGCAATGAATGACTCTAATGTAGTCGTGGAGATCAAGGAGAATGATATAGCTTATACATTTGATCTTTCCAAAATGGAGGGATACACAGAGGAGCTCGCAAAGAGCGACGAAATCGTCGCGGCTCTTGACCAGGCTCTCGGAGCAGCAGGCGGAACATTCGGCGGAATATGCAAGTCAATTGAAGAGAGCACCGAAATCACAGGAATAACCACAACAGTCAACTATACCTGGGAAGATGAGGTCCTTGTTTCCAAGACATTCACTTCTGCAGATGCTGATGCTGGTGCTGATGCTGGTGCTGATGCAGCAGAGGGCGAATAATTCTCATATGATTACGGCTTCAGCTAATGCTTTATGGTCGTAAAAAAGCAAACAAAATAGCGGCTGCGCCGGTGCGCAGCCGCTTTCTTTCGGTAAAAAATTATTTTGTCTCGATGATGACCTTGCGGTAAGGATCCTTGCCTTCGCTTCTTGTCTTTACGTTAGGGTGATTCTGCAGTGTGCAGTGTATCACCTTTCTCTCGTAAGGATTCATTGGCTCGAGCGTCGTCGGTCTTCCGCTCCTCTCAACCTTGCCCGCGAGGCGGTTAGCAAGATTTACGAGGGTCTTTTCTCTCTTTGCTCTGTAGTTCTCTGCGTCGAGGATGACTCTGATGTAATTGTCGGAGTCCTTGTTGACCACATAGCTTGCGAGGCACTGAACTGCGTCAAGTGTTGATCCTCTCTTGCCTATGATCGTTCCGGTATCCTTTCCTGTGATCTCTACGAACACCAGCTCATCGTTTGCCTTTACGCTGAAGTCGAGGTCGATTCCCATCTGTGTGGCAATGTCTCTCAGGAATGCTTCGAGCGGATGGTTCTCAGCCGGCTCAAGCTTCTTCACTTCGTAAAGCATTGTGTCTTCGAGTGACAGGCTGTATTTCTTTTTCGACTTGCGGCTCTTCTCTTTGCTGCGGGCCTTTTCTCTTGCCTTTGCGTCTTCCCTTTCCTCTGCTTCGAACTTGTCGTAATCTGCTCTTACTTCGTCAGGCAGCTTCTGTGCGGAATTCTCCGGCAGACCTGCGAGAATAGCGTCCAAGTCGTCGAAACTTGCTTTCTTACTGGTAGTCGGCTCTGCTTCTTTGGCGGTTACCCTTACTCTCGCCAGCTTGGAGCCAATTCCGAGGAATCCGTTCGATGATTCTTCGAGTACCTCGATCTCTGCGTCCTCTCTGTTGATTTTGAGTTCCTTAAGCGCGAGATCTACGGCAGTGTCAACATCGACTCCCCATTTTTCTGAAGATCTCA
Source organism: Mogibacterium sp. (assembly GCA_017505405.1). Classification (GTDB taxonomy): domain Bacteria; phylum Bacillota; class Clostridia; order Peptostreptococcales; family Anaerovoracaceae; genus Crickella. The sequence continues at coordinate 5,988 of JAFVPI010000111.1, read as the reverse complement.
TGTATTAATAACTTCCTTTCATTCTAGCTCTCTTCTTTCTCGCGAGCTCCTTCTCTGCCTTTTCCACGAGTTTCTTCTTTTCTTTCTCAGCATTCATCTCATCTTTGATCTTGTTGATCCTGAGGTTAAAGAATATCTGCATGAACTGGCCGCCGGCCCAGTAGATCGCAAGTCCTGCAGGATACGATCTTGCCAGCCAGAGAATACTCAGCGGGAAGAAGTATTTCATGATCGCATTCATTGCCTTCTGCTGACCTGGGTTTGCGCCCGGCTGCTGCATGTTCATCGCGCTGTTCATGCTGAAAGCGAAGAACGTTGCGAGACCTGCTGCAATCGGGAGTATCCAGAGATCCGGCTGCGCAAGGTCCTTGATCCAGAGGAATGACTCATGGTTCGCGAACATCAGCGATGGATCATTCGGCATGTACTTCATCGGATTTCTGAGGAGCGCAAACAGTCCCATGATGATAGGGAACTGAATGAGCATCGGAAGGCAGCCGCTCATCGGATTGAATCCGGTCTCAGCGTACAGCTTCTGCATCTCTTCGTTCATCTTCTCTTTGTCGTTGGCGTATCTGTTCTGTATCTCTTTCGCCTTTTCCGACATGTCGGACATGTTTGCAGTCGACTTGATCTGCTTAGCGTAGAGAGGATAGAGCACCAGCTTTACGATGACCGTAAGAATGATGAGAGATATTCCGTAATTGCCCACCAGTTTGTATATCAGCGCAAGCAGATATCCGATAGGTTTTGCAATAATTCCCATTTACTTCTCCGTTCTTGTGGTAATACTTACATTTTTAAGGTACGGGATCATAGCCTCCCGGGCGGCCCGGGTGACATCTGAGTATGCGTTTTATACCCAGCCAGCTTCCCTTGAGAGCTCCGTACTTCTCCACTGCCTGTATGAAGTAGGCGCTGCACGTAGGAGTATACCGGCAATGTGCTCCGATGTATGGAGATATGCCGATCTGGTATGCCCTTACAAAAGCTATAAGTATTCTTTGGATAATTGTCTTTTTACTTTTCATTGCTGCTGCCTGTGAGGATCCCGGCGCCTTCAAGCGTTTTTTTCAGCTGCCTTTCCACCTCGGGTTCCTTGCATCCGTTAATGGCGGCACGCGCCACGAATATTATGTCGTACCCTTTCTTTACATTCGGCTCAACTGCCCTGTAGGCAGCTCTCATGAGCCTGCGGGACCTGTTTCTCTGTACCGAATTACCGACTTTCTTACTTGCTACGAATGCAGTCCTTGTAAATTTAAGTCCGTTCCTTTTATAAAGGATCACCGCAAATCTGCTGCCTCTGGACTTTCCCTGCTTATAGACCCGGGAAAAGTCGCTCTGTTTTCGCAATGTGAGTTCGCTGTGATCTCTCATTCAGACACCAATTCAATTAAAACAAATTAAACAGTAAGAGATTTTCTTCCTCTTGCTCTTCTTCTCTTGAGTACCTTACGTCCGTTAGCTGTAGCCATTCTCTTACGGAATCCGTGCTCTTTAAGTCTCTGCCTTTTCTTAGGCTGATAAGTTCTTTTCATTTCCTTACTCCTTTATCTGGTTATATTAATGTAGATTGATTATAAGTGTGCCCTCTGAATTCCATGAGCACATAGACCAAAGCATTATAGACTAGAATCCTTGAAATGTCAACAAAACCTGATTAATAAGAGATTTTGATATCCATGCATCACCGCCATAAGATTATTTTTCTTTATGTCAGAGTGTCTGTTTTAACCCGTTTCTTGATCTATAGAAATATGGATAATTATTGTAAAAAAATATGTCTTTTTCTGTGTCTAAATTTAGTACAAAATCCATCAAAAATTGGGTTATACACAATATGTAGTGTAGCTCTTTAGTTATTAACAACTTTATCAACAATATGTGGAAAACTTATTTTTTGAAACGCTCTTATTAGCTGATTTTAACTCTATTTTGACCTTTGCATATGTGGAAAACTTTATGTAAAATGTGTTCACAAGGACGGAGAGTATTAAGTTGGATAAGAACAAGATATGGGGGACTACCCTCAGTTTTCTTAAAGATAATAATACGAGTCTTAGTTACAATACCTGGCTGGCTCCTCTCACAATTCACCACATAGAGGAGGATGCAGGTATTATTTATCTTGCCTGGCCAAATCAGGCCAAACTTATCACACATATCAACGACCACTATCTTCCTCAGATCGAAAATGCTCTCAACAGCAGCACTGATAAGAAGTATAAAGTAGTCATAAAGCCTGATAAGGAATACGAGATAAGCAAAATAGACACTTCGAGGATGAAAAACACCTTCAATCAGGAGAAGCTTTTCAATCCCCGCTTTAATTTTGAAAATTTTATCGTAGGAAATTCCAATAAATACGCTCATGCAGTATCCGTCGCGGTAGCTGAATCCCCGGGAGACATATACAATCCTCTTTTCATTTACGGAGGATCTGGTCTCGGAAAGACTCATCTCATGCAGTCCATTGGAGTCCAGATAATACGCAATAATCCTGAGACAAAGGTACTTTATGTATCTTCCGAGATGTTCACAAATGAATATATTACGGCCATCAAGGAGAACAAGACCAGGGTATTCCGCAATAAGTACCGCAAGCTCGATGTGCTTCTGATCGATGATATACAGTTCATCGAAGGCAAGGAGCAGACTCAGGAGGAATTCTTCCACACTTTCGAATCTCTTTACCATAATAATAAGCAGATCGTCATAACAAGTGACTGTCCGCCGGTGAATCTCAGAGGTCTCGATGAAAGGCTGCGTACAAGATTCAGCTGGAACATGATCGCGGATATACAGCCGCCTGACTATGAAACTAGAGTAGCTATTCTCAGAAATCTTGCTGAAAAATCGGACATTGAGGTAACAAGCGAAGTAAGTGATGTTCTGAGTCTCATAGCCGACCAGGTTAAGGACAATATAAGGGAACTTGAAGGAGCTTACAACAGGGTCGTAGGTCTTTCGCAGCTCCTCAATGAACCTATAAATGTGGATAATGCCCGCAGCATACTAAAGGATATCATCAAGGATAATGAGCAGGCTGTTGCTCCTGAAAGAATAAGATCCATAGTTGCGAATCACTATAAAATAAAGATTGCAGACATGGATTCTCCTAAGAGAAATGCAGAAATCACTCTTCCGAGACAGGTAGCAATGTATCTCTGCAGGGAAGAAACTGATCTTTCTCTTCCTAAAATAGGAAAGCTGTTTGGAAACAGGCATTATTCAACAGTTATACATGCTATTGAAAAGATTGAAGAGCAGCTCAAATATGATGAGATCCTGTATGAAAATGTAGAAACTATCAGGGGAAAGCTTCAGTCAAGAAAAAGATAATTACAAATAATAATAAAAAGTTCCTCGCTCGAGTACGCCTCTCGGCTCAAAATTTGCAACGCATCGGTTTAGGGCTCGAGCATCGCAACATATATGATTGCCGTATGCTCGCTCTCCCCTCTAAACCGGCTGCAAATTGGCCTCTCGCTCGGATACTTTTTATTATTCAAACTAAAATGATTCATTATTAACATCTAAATATCCTGTTTTTAATGTATTTATCATCATATAAAAAAATAGTTTTAAGCTTCAAAAATCAATGTGCTGCAAAGTTATCCACATAATCAACAGCACATACTACTAATACTAATAATAAATATATAAATATAGCCATTCTGTGAGAGGTATCATTATGAAAATTTATTGCAACAGAACAGAACTGAATAAAGCTCTCAATAATGTATCTCATTCCGTTCCTGTCAGGACAACTTCAAATATTCTTGAAGGAATTCTTGTTAATGTTGAAGATGGAAAGATGTTTCTTACTGCAACTGATACAAACATGACGACTGAAACTGTCATCAATGTAAATTCAGAAGGATCATGTGAATTCGTTGTTCCTGCAAAGCTTTTCAGCGCTATCATTTCAAAGCTTCCTGAAGATGAGATGATGATAGATTATGACAGTGCCAAATCTAAGATTAATATCAGATGTGCAGGATCCAGCTCGGAAATAATATGCTTCAGGGGAGATGAATATCCTAAGCTCTTCATCGATGAAGGTGAAAAAGAGATATTCCTGGATAAGGAAGATGTAAAGAAGCTAATAAAGAAGACTGCTTTCAGCGCTTCAACTGATGAATTCAACAGGATCATAACCGGAGTTCTTCTTGAGATAAAAGACGGACACATGAAGATGGTAGGTGTGGATCCTTACAGAATAGCTACTTATAAGATAGATGTTGAAAACAAGGATAATATAAGCGTTATCATTCCGGCAAAGCTGATCATCGAAGTTGCCAAGTTCATAGATGATGACGGTGATTCAAAGATGAGCTTTGAAGTAGTTGATAATAAAGTTGTAATGAAATTCAACAACAACAAGGTAATAATCAACACTTATTCAGGAAAATTCATAGATTATGAAAGGATCCTCAATAAAGAAGGAAATATAAATGTACGCGTTAAGAAGGATGATCTTTTAAAGAGCACTGAAAGAGCATCGCTTCTGGCTTCGGTACAGAATAATAATCTCATCAGATTCAATATAGGAAAGGATATGATATATATCACTTCATTGAATGAAGAAGGAAATATTGAAGAAAAGGTTGAGATCATTAATGACGGAGAAGAACTTAATATTGGAATAAACTCGAGATATCTTAAAGATGCACTCAGCGTAATCGAAGATGAAGAAATAAATATCAACTTCAAAGACAGCGTGAGTCCTGTGATCATAAAACCTCTTAAAGGAGACAAATATACATATCTCATACTTCCAATAAGAATGAACTAAAGTATAAGTCGGATAAGTATATTGAAAAATGAAATGTAAAAAATGGGATGTTCAGTAAAATGAATATCCCATTTTTAATACTACAGTTACATTGTATTAACTTCTGATTTTTTATTATTTTGTCAAGGTTATAAATAGTTTCAGTGATAAAAATAATGAAAAACTTGTATTTTATGGTCTGATATAGACAAATTGACAAGGTAATATTGAAAAAACCTTGTCAATTTATCCATTTTTTAAAATATTTACAAGTTTTCTTTAATTATTATGAGGAAAAATAATATAATCTTGACAAATAATATGATTAAAGTGCAAATTTACAAGTTTTGTTCCGGCCAGGAATAACTAGAGAAAACATCATAAATATAAGGATGTTTTACATATAGTCTTAATTAGAATAATCAGATTTATATATTATTCTTGTATTTTTTAGGTATGTAATGATTTGATTTACATATTTCACAGGCTGTCTGAGCTGCTATTTTAGCGTTATTGAATACCAGCTTTATGTTTGATTCCAGACTGTCTCCTCCTGTAATTTCCTTTACTTTTGCCAGAAGGAACGGTGTTGTTTCTTTTCCCTTTATCCCCAGATTCTTGCATTCCTGTATAGCCTTATCTATCGCAGGATTGATCACATCAGGATCCATTGAATATTCTTCAGGAATAGGATTTCCTACCAGGACTCCGCCTTTCATTCCGAGTTCCATGTGTGTCTTGAAAAAATGTGCAAGTTCTGCCGGAGAATCAACTCTGTAGTCCACTTTGAATCCGCTCTTGCTGGTATAGAATGCAGGCATATCTTCTGTTCCCATACCTATTACAGGAACTCCTTTTGTTTCAAGATATTCGAGGGTAAGTCCTATGTCGAGTATGGATTTGCATCCGGCACAGATTACCATTACCGGTGTCTGTGCAAGCTCTTCAAGATCGGCGCTTATATCCATGGTGACTTCAGCTCCTCTGTGAACTCCGCCGATGCCTCCGGTTGCAAATATATTTATGCCTGCCATATGAACTATCATCATGGTTGTTGTGACTGTGCAGGCTCCATCGAGACCCTTTGCACAAAGCATTGCCAGATCGCGCCTTGAAGCCTTTGCGATTTCAGGACCTTTTTCACCGAAATATTCGATTTCGTCCGGAGTAAGTCCTGCTTTTAGTCTTCCGCCGATAATTGCGATAGT
>JAFVPI010000011.1 GCA_017505405.1 Mogibacterium sp. | reverse complement strand
GAAGACGGAATGTGCATCTACATGGGCCTGCTCGCTGAGACTATGATCAGACACGGCCGCGGAGAGAAGCTGACAAAGGAGCAGGTATATGAGCATCTCGAAAGGACGGAGGCGCTTGGCTGCATCCACCAGATAACGACACTCGAGAGCGGTATCTCATTCGCGATCTGCAACTGCCAGCCTCAGAGCTGCATGGCGATCGGAAGCGCCACATACTACGGCGCTCCTAACATGGTCCGCAGCAACTACGTAGCCGAGATAGATGAATCGAAGTGCGTGGCATGCGGACAGTGCGTGGAAACATGCGCAAACAACGCGCTCAGACTCGGACAGAAGATATGCTCAAAGACACCTATTGTTCAGATCCCTACAGAACTTCCTGATGAGCAGGAATGGGGCCCGGAAAGATACGATGCCGATTACAGAGACCACAGAAAGAACGTGGTCGAGACCGGTACATCGCCATGCAAGACAACATGCCCTGCCCACATCGCTATTCAGGGATATATAAGACTGGCTGCTCAGGGCAAGTACATGGAAGCCCTCGAGCTTATCAAGAAAGAGAACCCGCTGCCTGCAGTCTGCGGACGCATCTGCCCGCATAACTGCGAGAACGAGTGCACAAGAGGAGAGATCGATCAGGCTGTCGCCATCGATGAGGTTAAGAGATTCATCGCTGACAGAGAGATAGAGGCTTCACAGAGATTCATTCCTAGGAAGCTCTGGGATCACGACAAGAAGATCGCTGTTATCGGCTCCGGCCCGGCTGGCATCTCCTGCGCTTACTACCTGGCTGCAGGCGGATATAAAGTAACTGTATTTGAAAAGGAAAAGAGACCGGGCGGCATGCTCGTAAACGGTATCCCTGCTTTCAGACTCGAGAAGGACGTAGTCGATGCGGAGATAGATGTTCTGAGAGCGCTCGGAGTTGAATTCAGGTGCGGAGTGGACGTCGGCACTGACGTGACCATTCCTGAGCTCCGTGAGCAGGGGTTCGAGGCATTCTACCTCGGTATAGGACTCCAGAACTGCGGCAGGCTCGGCATCCCGGGCGATGATGCCAAGGGTGTCGTGGCAGGCGTTGAATTCCTTAAGGACATCAATCGCGGCAATGACGTTGAGCTCAGCGGCAATGTTGTAGTGATCGGCGGCGGAAGCATCGGAGCTGACGTAGCTCGTACCGCAAAGAGATACGGCGCAAAGAAGGTCGACCTCTACTGCCTCGAGTCATATGACGAGATGCCTATGGGCGAAGAAGATCAGGCATACTGCAAGGAAGACGGCATCACCATTCACGACGGATGGGGACAGACTGAAGTCGTCACAACAAAGGACGGAAGAGTCAAGGGGATCAAATTCCGCAAGTGCACGAGTGTCAAAAACGAAGAGGGCAGATTCGACCCTAAGTTTGATGACAGCATCACAGAAGAGGCCAGATGCCAGATGGTACTGTACTGCATCGGCCAGAGGCCTGACTGGGGCAAGCTGCTCACGGGAGTCAATGTTGAGACAGATAAGAGAGGGCTCGTCATCGCAGATCCGCTCACATATCAGACGAGTGAGCCTGACATCTTTGCAGGCGGCGACATCTACACAGGACAGAAGTTCTGCATCGATGCCATTGCAGCCGGCAAGGAAGCTTCGATCTCGATCAACCGTTTCGTATGGCCTGGCCACAGCCTGACTCTCGCAAGAGACAAGAGAGAGTACACGGCACTCGACAAGTCCGATCTCGACTTCAGCCACATCAGCTGGGACAACATAAAACGTCAGATACCTAAAGTCGATGCTGCGAAGGTCGGAACAAAGAGCAACGAGAGCCTTACATTCACCGAAGAGCAGCTCAAGGCTGAGACGGCACGCTGCCTCGGCTGCGGAGCTACAAAGGTAGATCAGAACAGGTGCATCGGATGCGGAGTCTGCACAACAAGATGCAAATTCGATGCTATCCATCTTATCAAGAAGTTCGACGAACCGGTACACTCGATTCGTTTCCGTAAGAAATACGTTGAGAATTACCGCAAGAACCGTGAGATGAAGATCGCTGTAAAGAAGTTTATCAAGGAAGACAACAGCAAAGGCGACGCAAGCAAGCGTTAAAGGAGCTCTGACAGATGCATGAATTAACGCTTCTCTACGGTGTCGTAGATAAAGTCGGAAAAGTAGTGGAAGAAAACGGCCTCGATCATGTTGATGCAGTAGTGGTCGAGGTCGGTGAGGCCACATCCGTGATACCCGAGTTCCTGCAGGACGGATACGAAGTGATCTCTGATGATTACGAATTCCTCAGGGGCTCGGAACTTATCATAGAAAGGATAAAGGCCATAGGACTCTGCCGTAATTGCGGCACGGAGTTCCCCATAGTAGCCAACAGGGGACTGTGCCCGGAATGCGGCAGTTTTGACAAAGAAATCATTGATGGTACTGACTTCTTTATACGGGAGGTCCGTATCATGGAACAGCAAAAGGGATAAACAGAGAGAAGGATGCTGGAAGGAACATTTGGGATGTTAGTAAAAATGTCATCGATCACATTTGTTTATGTGGCCGTAACATTTTTGCTGTGGAAAGCTCTTACGGACAGAAAAATCGGTATAGGCGACAGGATAGCGCTTGGATTCATCTATGGAATCCTGTCGATATTTTCGACTCATGTAGGGGTCGACTACGGGAACATGGTGCTGAATGTACGCGACCTCGGGCCGATGGCGGCAGGATTGTTTTTTGATCCGGTGTCAGGCATCATCGCAGGCCTGATCGGCGGAATTGAACGCTATATCGTCGGCACGTACTTTGGCGTAGGTTCATATACGCGTGTAGCGTGCAGCATTTCAACATGTTTCGCAGGCTTCTTCGCGGCATTCCTGCACATATTCATATTCAAAAGAAAAAAACCTTCGATCGCGTACGCGTTCTTTATGGGCTCAGTGATCGAAGTCTTCCATATGTACGTCGTTTTCCTCACGCACAGGGATGACATGAGAATGGCATTTGAGGTCGTGAGGGTATGCTCTGTTCCTATGATCCTTTTCAGCGGCATCGGACTCATGCTGTGCTCGGTTGCAATAAAAAAGAGCCTGGGAGAGCTTCACAGTCCGTTTGTTCCCATTCCTGCTGAAGAAGTGCCTGTATCAAACAAATTCCAGACATGGATGTTCGGAGTCACAGTAGTTGTACTGCTGACCAGTTTCGGCTTCAATTACGCCATGCAGACTGCTGCTGCGCTTCAGGAGGGAAAAGTCGATCTTGCGGCAGCCTCCCGTGATATTGGCAATTCTGTTACCTGGATACGCGACCGCGGAGGTCATACACGCAACTACACACATTTTGTAGGACTGGAGGGGACCTTCGCTGTGCTCGATGAGAACGGAGCGCTGATCGCAGGTACCCAATACGATAAATATTACAACAAAGAAATTGAAGAGCTTATACATACTCATGCTTCGAGAGAATTCTATTACGCCAATATATATGGCAATGAATCACTATGTCTGAACAGACAAACGGATGAAGGTCTTCAGGTCTTTACTCAGATACCTAAAAGGGAGATCTTTGGGAGCAGGGACATACAGGCTTATGAGACCATGCTGGCAGACATCCTTTTCTTCACAGTTATTTATGTGCTGATATCACTTCTGGTACAGGGCATGGTAGTGGATAACCTGCTGCGTGTAAATAAATCGCTGAACAGGATCACAGACGGCGATCTGAACGAAAAGGTTGATGTTTATACCTCTTCCGAATTTGCATCGCTTTCCGATGATATCAATCTGACTGTCGATGTACTCAAGGGATATATCGATGCCGCAGAAAAACGCATGGAACAGGAACTGCTTCTGGCGCACACCATACAGGACTCTGCTCTTCCTAAGAACTTCACTTTCAGCAATAAAGGCTTCGAGATCTTTGCGACCATGGATCCGGCAAGGGAAGTCGGAGGCGATTTTTATGATTTCTTCTTCGTGGATGCAGGTAAAATGGCTTTGGTGATCGCTGACGTATCGGATAAGGGCGTGCCGGCATCGCTGTTCATGATGCGGAGCAAGACTGCAATAAGAGGGCTGGCCGAAGCCGGAACAGAGCCGGAAGAAATATTTTACAGGGTAAATAACGAACTGTGCGACGGAAACGAGCTTAACATGTTCGTTACAGTATGGATGGGGATCATCGATCTGAATACCGGTGACATGAGATGCCTGAATGCCGGTCACGAATATCCGGCGGTAATGCGCAAGGACGGAGAATATGAGATCTTCAGGGATAAGCATCGACTCCCGCTCGGGGCAATGAAGGACATGACTTACCAGGCTTATGACCTGCATCTTGATCCGGGCGACTGTCTGTATATATACACAGACGGCGTTCCTGATGCAATAAATGTCGATGAGGAGCAGTACGGCATTGAACGCATGCTGAAAGCTCTTAATACTTATAGGGATGCATCAATGGAAGGACTGCTGAGGGCTGTCAAGTCCGATCTGGACGATTTTGTGGGAGCGGCTCATCAGTTCGATGATATAACCATGACAGGCTTCAGATACAATGGCCCTCATAAGGCGTAATAAGGTTTATCAAAGGGACAGGAGGCAGGAGAAATGAAATGTGCAATCTACGGCGCCGGCTCGCTCGGCACTATTCTCGGAGCATATCTTACTAAAAACGGATTTCCGGTCGAACTCGTGAACCGCAACGTGAAACATGTAGAAGCGCTGCAGAAAAACGGGGCTCACATCTCAGGAACAGTAGATTTCACTACACCGGTGAATGCCATACTTCCTGATCAGATGGAAGGACCGTACGACATCATATTTCTGATGACAAAGCAGCTACACAATCCGGAAGTTGTCTCAATGCTCAGGCCCATGCTGGCGGATGACGGTGTTATCGTTACACTTCAGAATGGGATACCTGAACCGGGTATTGCTGAAATAGTTGGAGAAGACAGGACTATAGGATGCACTGTTGAATGGGGCGCCACGATGACGGAGCCCGGCAGATGCGAACTTACCAGTGACCCTGACAGCCTGTCGTTCCATATGGGCGGCATGAAGGGCATATCCGAAGAAAGCCTTAATAAAGTAAAGGAAGTGCTCGGGCAGATGTGCCCTGTAGACATTGAGGACAATCTGCTTGGCGCGCGCTGGTCCAAGCTTCTTATCAACGCTGCGTACTCAGGCTTAGGAACTGTCATCGGCGGCACGTTCGGAGATGTTGCAGGATGGAAGCCTGCAACAAAAGTCGCGGTAAGGTGCATGAAGGAGTGCATCGATGTGGCTCGTGCAGGAGGGGTCGAATTTGCTCCTGTGCAGGGAAAAGACATAACAAAACTATTCGACTATAACAATAAGGCTAAGCAGAAATTTGCAGAGATACTGGTGCCAATAGCCATGAAGAAGCATTTCGGCATAGTGCCGTCGATGCTGCAGGATGTTCAGAAAGGCAAGCCTTGCGAAGTCGATGCCATCAATGGAGTAGTCTGCGAGTGGGGCAAAAAATACGGAGTTCCTACACCGGTCAACGACAAAATAGTGGAAATCATCAAAAGAGAGCAGAACGAGGGACTGAAACCGATGCTGGCGAACATCCAGTTCTTCGAAGAATTCTATAAATAGCAATTGATAAAGACCCGCCGTATTGGCGGGTCATTTTGTAAAGAAGGGTATGATGTCAAGGAATCTTGTGATACACGATCTCGCTCCCGCCGAATGGGATAAGGTCAGTGGTGAATACTCAGGCTGGAACATCGTAACAGACAACGGAAGTATCCATCCGTGCATCGGGTGTTTTTCGTGCTGGAACAGAACGCCCGGCAGATGTGCGATAAAGGACGGCTACGAAAACATAGGCAGCCTTATCCATCAGGCCGGAGAAGTCGTGGTGATAAGCAGATATACGTACGGCGGTTTCTCAGGATCCGTGAAGGGTGTATTTGACCGCTGCCTCGGATATGCCCTGCCTCAGTTTGAGGTCGTAAAAGGCGAAACGCATCATAAGAAACGCTTTGATGAGGACAAACCATTTACTTTCATTTTTTACGGAGCGGCTTTGACGGAGCAGGAGAAAGAGAGCGCCCGGAATTATGCCCGGGCAGTCTGCGCAAATATACGGGGACATGTGAAGGATGTGATTTTCAAAGACAGCGAAGAAGCTGCGGAGAGACCTTATACCGGGGCACAGCGGGAAATAACAGCTGCGGATAATGAGAAAGTCATACTCCTGAACGGGAGCATGCGCAATGTCGACGGCAATTCCGCCAGATTGGCACGTGCTCTGTCTGCACGTCTGAAGACTGACTCTGAGATGATCGACCTGAGGGAATACCTTGATGATCCGGACAGACTGACAGATATTCTTGATGGAGTGAAGACCATGGTCATTTGCGTTCCTCTGTATGTGGACGGTCTTCCGTCGCAGGTCATTAAGCTGATGGAGAGGATGGAGCGCAGGCACGCCGGTCCTCATCGGATATACCTGCTGGCCAACATGGGGCTGTACGAAAGCAGACAGCTGCACAACCTGTTTGGCGCAGTGAAGCAGTGGTGCTCAAAATCAGGCCGTGAGTATTGCGGCGGACTCGGTATCAGTGCCGGAGAGCTGATGGGCACTCTGATGAAGGTGATCCCGTTCAGCCTGGGGACTACCCGGAACGCATCGAAGGGAATGGGCCGTCTGGCGCGGTCCATCGACAAGGCTGAGACAATGACTGACATCTATGCGGAACCGTTTGCGTTCCCGCGATGGCTGTATATATGGATAGCCAATACCAACTGGAACCGCACGTCCAGAAAGAACGGGATAAAACCGGAAGACATGTTTACGAGGGACATTTAAGATGAAGAAGGCAATGACAGAAACTAAGATATATGTAGGCCTGAACGATTCTGTCGAGAAAAGGCAGCTGCTGGAGACTGAAAAATATATCAGTGTTCTGAGAAATGTATGCTGTGCGTACAACATACCGTTTTCCTTTGGTGTGGAGGAAGGCGGATACATACATGAGAGCGGGGAGTACACGAAAGAAACGACACTGGTGCTTACGCTTATAGATGCGGATAAAAACACCGTCAGCGAGATCGCCAAGGATCTGTGCACTTTCTTTCACCAGGAGTCCGTACTGATAACCGAGGGTATCGTGAGGGCATATTATGTCAGCGAATCGCTGTAATACAAGGATCAGATCACGGAGACTGATCTGCATAATAATATGCCTGATGTTATTCCTGACTGGGTGCAGATCCGGCCGGACGTCAGGAAGCGGAAGCGATGACGGTCCCCGTACTACATATGAGATATTTGTCGCTTCGTTCTGTGACTCTGACGGAGACGGGACAGGGGATATTAACGGCATCCGGTCAAAACTGGATCACATAGCGGATCTCGGCTTTGATGCGATATGGCTCACGCCGGTGCATCCGTCTGCGACATATCACAAGTATGATGTGGACGATTACTATGCCATCGACCCGGCATTTGGCACAATGGAGGACTATGAAGCCCTCCTGAAGGAATGCCACGATAAAGGTATCCGCGTGTACATGGATCTGGTGCTGAACCATACATCTGAAGATCATGCCTGGTTCAGAGCCGCGTCGGATTATCTTCACGAGCTTCCTTCGGGCTGGGAGCCTGATACGGCGTATTGCAAATACTACGATTATTACAATTTCTCCAGGGAAGCGCTTGACGGATACACGCATCTCGAAGGTACGGAATGGTACTATGAGGCAGGATTCTGGTCGGAGATGCCCGATCTTAACCTCAGCAGTGAAGCTGTCAGGACCGAGATACGCGACATAATGGCGTTCTGGCTTAATAAGGGCGTTGACGGATTCAGGCTGGATGCAGTCACTTCATATTATGAAGGCAATACGGAAGCCAACACAGAATTCCTGCATTGGCTTAAGGAGACAGCAGACAGCATTGATCCGGACTGTTATCTTGTTGGAGAGGCATGGACCGATCGTGACACGATTGCTTCGCTGTATACAAGCGGCATCGACTCGCTCTTCGACTTTCCGTTTGCAGATGAAGAGGGACTGATAGCGAAAGCCCTCAAGGGCAGCTGCAGCGCTTCGGAATATGTTGATAATATGATATGGACTGAAGAGGCATATGGCAGAGCGAACCAGGATTATGTGGAAGCGCCTTTCTACACGAATCATGACATGAACAGGAGCGCATCATATTATCCGGGAGATAACGGAGCTGTTACGAAGATGGCATATGCCATGAACCTGTTCATGCCCGGCAATGCCTTTGTCTACTACGGCGAAGAGCTTGGGATGGATGGCT
>JAFVPI010000110.1 GCA_017505405.1 Mogibacterium sp. | reverse complement strand
ATATCTGGTTATATGGCGCTCCGCATGAGCTGAGCAGCAAAACGGCCGCAGCGATCTGTATGATCAGCAGGACCGGGACCGTAACAGTATAATACCATTTTTTAGTTTTATGTCTGAAAGTGTACATTCCGATCAAAGCCCCCAAAGAACCGCCAAAAACCGCCAATAATAGCAGAACGCGGTTCGGAATGCGCTGCTTTTGCCTGATTGCAGCGGATTTATCAATACCGTACAGGCAGAAAGCCGCTATATTAACAATAACTATATATGCGACAGCATATTTCATTTCACTTACAGATTCCGCTACTTTCCGCTAAAAACCGCCATTTTTGTACTTTTCGACTGCATCGGTACGGATGCCCATGAGGAAGTAGTGATTATCTCCGAAATCGAAGGTCCCTATAGTCTCCATGTGAGCCTTGTTGTTATGCGCGTTCTCAGACCTCTTATTGATCTGGTTCACGAATGTAAGCATCAGCGGGAACCTGTCTCGGAACTGCTCCAGGCTGGCGAAAAACAGCGCCTCAAAAGCGCCTGTGCCCCGGATAGATCTGTCCACGCACATAGGTCCGTACTGGTAGCTGTCACTGACGACCAGCTTTTTACCCTCGAACTCATACTCAGGTATGATATCTATCATGTGCCTGAAGAGAGGCCATGCCGTCCAGAACTCCCACGGAGCCGCAAAGCAGAAACCCAACACCCTGTCCGGCTCTCCCTCGACAGGCTCAGCGATTATTGTTACGCCCTTCTCCTTCTCGATCAGCTCAGTAAGCTGCTCATCAGTTATGGCTGTCGTAACGAAGCCGTCCGGACGGTCCTCATCGGAAATGGTATCGCGGTGGTACTTCCTCAGAAGCGCCTTGACGCCCTCCATATCTTCAATTGTCGCAAGTCTTACTGTCATACGAGATACCTCTGAGTTTCAGCATCCGGAGCAAGAGTCTTAGCATATATCTCCACCTGATCGAGGCATTCCTCCAGCACTTCTGCCGAAGTGACCGGCGTACCGAACACCAGATACAGCACGTGTCTGCTGTCTTCCTTAAGGCAGGTCCTGCTGTCAGCGCCTGCTATCATGCTAATGATAACGCCCGCATCATCGCGTCCTGTAGTGTCTCCCGGGTAGCTGTGGCCCTCCGACCCGTGTATGCTCGGGAAAGGAACCTTTTCGGTCTCGGTATAAAAGACTATATCTCCCTCGACACGATCCGCGTCATGGGTCCCCATAAGGATCCTGGTCTTCATTTCAGTCAGGAATGCGACCGCGTTGATATATCTGCCCTCAGGGAATGGCCGTCCCTTCAGCAGGAACGACTCCACCTGCATCATGACCGGATACGTCTTTTTGAACTTGCGAAAGTATCTGAAATATGCGTCCTGCCTGAACCAGGTCTCGCGGTCGTAATTTTCTCCTTCTTTACGTATGGCATCAAGCTCCCGGTCGCGCAGCTGCTCAAAAGCGGCAGTATCCCATTCTGCGCTGTCCGGGTACCTGACCTCGAGCACAGCCACGTGGCTGCTTTCATTCATTGCTTCGTCTCTGATTATTCTCATGTCCCGATCATCCCTTTATAACATTCGTTCGATTATCGGATTGCATATCCGGCATTTCTGAGCACATCAAGCGCTCTTTCGAAATTTTCGGTCTTAGTCAGTATGTAGTCCGTGTTGTAAGTAGACACTGCAAACAGACCGATCCTGTTCTCGGCGAGGATCTCAGATATGCCCGCAAGTATGCCTACAAGAGAAAAGTCCAGCACGCCTGCTATCCTGAAAGCGCGCCAGCCGTCATCCCGTTCAGTCGTGTTGCCCGGCACCATATCCGTCGGGCAGACGAGCGAGAATTCCTCGTCCGTGCTTCCTGTGAAGCAGAACGGCCTGCAGATATCCACCTGCGAATAGTCCTCCACCTTGCAGACCGAAAGGTCCACATCCAGCGGTTCAATTGTTATGGAAATAGCTTCTTTATTCATCTTTGATCCTTCTTCATAGTCATATTTTTACGGTCATATTTTCAGAGCCGCTTAGCGGAACTGGTTCAGCTCCGCATTGTATTCGAATCCAGCGGCATTCAGCTTTTCGATCAGCTCGTCCGGATCTGCATCATTAGCCGCGCAGAACTCCTCAAGCGACGCATAATTATCCCTGAGCTGCATGTTTATAAAGCTGAAAAGCAGGAACGGATCTTTCGGTATATTACTCATAATTCCCTCCCCATCAGGATCACCCTCTTTTCACGGCTGAATCCATATCTTTCATAGAATTCCGGCAGAAATCCCTCTGCCTCGGTTATAAGATTAAGGCCTGCGATGCCGCGCTCCTTCATTTCTGCAATACACTTTTCAAGGAGCTCTTTTGCGATCCCCCTTCCCTGGAAAGCGGGATCCACAGCCAGGTCATTTATCTCAAACATCCTGCCGTAGTGGAACAGCATCGAAGTCCCCAGGAGGAACCCGGCGATCTCTCCATCCACAGCATACTCAAGTCCGTATGCCTGTTTTGATTCGAGCAGCTCCCTCACGTGTATGACGGCATCCTCGGGCTTCCACGGATCGTTCCACGGTTCACCCGAAAAAGCCTTTGCATAGATTTCGCCGTATCGTTCGACATGATCCATTGTGATCGGTTTTATATTTGATTCGCTCATTCACAATCCTCCTTCAGCAGCCAGGCAAATCCTTTTGCTGTACGTATATCAGGTTCTTTGAAATGGTTGCCCTGATTCATTTCCAACATGCACTTTTCGCAGGCCGGGTCTCCCTGCAGGATCTCATATTGTCTGCGGATGTTGTCGCCGACCGTCCGCATCACAGGGT
>JAFVPI010000109.1 GCA_017505405.1 Mogibacterium sp. | reverse complement strand
CGCGGCGTCATTTTACTTATTATATTCTTTCTTATGCGTTTCGTATAGAGTATCGACATCGTAACGCCGGCGACCTCTGCACACGGGAAGGCCCACCACACCATGTCCACTCCGCCGATCTTTGCAAAGATGAAAGCGCATGGGATTATGATGAGCAGCTGTCTCACCAGCGAAATGTTCATGCTGTACACACTCTTGCCGAGCGCCTGGAAAGCAGCTCCTCTCATGATCGCATAACCCGCGAACGGGAAGTTGAGCGATATCGTGTGAAGTGCCACCACTCCCATTGCAACCATCTCAGGCGGAGCGTCAAACAGCGCCATGAGCTGCTCCGGGAAGAGCCAGAATAAGAGAGTCCCGACGGACATCAGCCCTATGCCGTATCTGGCACCGATGCTCATCGTTTTCTCGAGTCTGTCCTTTCTGTCCGCTCCGTAATTATACGCGATAATAGGAACCGAGGCGTTGTTCATTCCGAAGAGAGGCATGAACACGAAGCTCTGCAGCTTGAAGTATACTCCGAAAGTCGTGACTGCAAGGTCGGAGAATGAAGCGAGAATATTGTTGAGGCAGAAGTTCATCACCGCTCCTACAGACTGCAGCACTATAGAAGGTATGCCGATCCTGTAGATGTCCTTCATGCTCTGCAGATGCGGACGCAGCTTGTGTATTGACAGTTCCACCTCTTTGTTGAATTTTCTGTTGAAGGTGAATCCCAGTATGCAGCCGAGTATCTGTCCGAATACAGTCGCAATGGCCGCACCCTTTGCACCCATGGCCGGAAATCCGAAGTACCCGAATATGAGTATAGGGTCAACTACCGCGTTGAACAGCGTGCTCGAAAGCTGCATATAGAATATGTAGTTGGTCTTGCCCGTGCCCTGCAGCAGTCTCTCGAACATCGACTGTATCATCGGAGCGATCGAGAGCCACTGGGTTATCCTTAGATATGCAATACCCTCGGATATTATCATCGGATCCGTGTTATCCGAAGTGATCAGCTTCATGATAGGTCCGGCAAAGCAGCCTATCACGAAGAAGATCGTGTAGTTGATGGCTGCAAGAATGAATCCGTTATGCGCCACCTTGTCTGCCTTGTCATACTGCTTCGCTCCAAGGTATCTCGAAAGCAGCGCGCTCATGCCGACTGATGTACCGACACCGAATGCGATATTCAGGTTCTGGAACGGGAAGCAGTATGATACTGCCGTCAGAGAGTCGGTGTTGTAATGCCCGAGGTAGATAGAATCCACGATATTGTAAAGCGCCATTACAAACATCGACACCGCAAGAGGTGCCGACATTTTCAGCAGCAGCGGATGGATGGGCTCGGTGCCGAGCCTGTCCGAATCGCGCTTTTTCGTCATATCGCTGTTTTGTTTTTCTTTAATGCTTTTGTCTTTTTCTTTCATTAATAATTATCGATCACTATATCAGCTGCGGAGTTCCTCGCCCTTTCTGCGGGCGGAAGCGCGCTGGAATGCTTTTACTATCTCAACAATAGGTATGATGAGTATCGCAAGTCCTATGGCAATGCCATATTCTTTCATGCTTATGGTAGTGAACTCGAAGAGAGCCGCAAGCGCCGGGATCTCGATGACTACAGTTGTCAGAAGAACGGCCATGGCAGCCGAGCCCCAGAGCCAGAGGTTCTGCCTCGAAAGCTTAAACAGGGACTGCCTGCGCGATCTCATGTTGAACGAGTGGAATATCTCGCACATCGACATGGTCAGGAACGCCATCGTGATTCCGTCATTGCTCGCTACGATATGCCACTGTCCGGTCTCAAGGAATTCACCCACAAAGTATGCCGTGAGCACCAGCAGTGTCGTGACCGCTCCCTGATAAATGATATCCACGTCCATGCCTCCCGCGAAGACTCCCTCGCGCGCACTTCTTGGCTTCTGCTTCATGGCATCGCCTTCGCCCTCTTCCATTCCGAGAGCGAGCGCTGGAAGCGAATCGGTAATGAGGTTGATCCAGAGCAGGTGCGCCGGCTTGAGGATCGTGAAGTTCAGTATTGTAGCTATAAGTATCGACAGCACCTCGCTGATGTTGGTCGCGAGCAGGAACTGTATCGATTTTCTGATGTTGGAGTAGATGCGGCGCCCCTCCTCGACCGCCGAAACGATCGTAGCGAAGTTGTCATCCGCAAGTATCATGTCAGCAACGTTCTTTGTGACATCAGTACCGGTTATGCCCATGCCGACTCCGATGTCGGCGGACTTGATCGCCGGTGCGTCGTTGACGCCGTCACCGGTCATGGCCGTGACCATCCTTCTGGCGCGCCATGCCTTTACTATCCTTACTTTATGCTCAGGCTGCACCCTCGCATATACCGAGTATGTGCCTACCTTGTTAAGCAGCTCCTCATCGCTCATGTCGTCCAGAGCCGCTCCGAGAACAGCATCGTCCGCGCTCTCTATGATGCCGAGGTCCTTGCCGATCGCGACCGCCGTATCGAGCTGGTCACCCGTGATCATGATAGGTCTGATGCCTGCCGTGCGGCATTCCGCTACCGCAGCCTTTACCTCCGGTCTGATCGGGTCGATCATGCCCAGGAGTCCTACGAAGATGAGGTCATGCTCGAGAGCCTCATCCGAATAGTCGCTTGGTCTCTCATGATATACGCGCGCCGCGAGTGAGAGCACTCTGAGTGCCTTGCCCGCCATCCTTGCGTTGTCTCTTCTGACATTTGCAGCCAGCTCATCTGTCAGCGGCTCAATTCCGTGATCAGTCAGTATATGCGTGCTGTGTCTGAGCACCACATCAGGCGCACCCTTTGTGAACTGCACGTATTCTGACCTGGCGATGAGTTTATCGAGCTCGGTGTCGAGTCCCGCCGGAGAATCCATGTCGTTGTTCTTGTGCACCGTAGACATCATCTTCCGTCCGGAATCGAACGGGGCCTCACCCACGCGCGGGAAGAGATCCACGAGATCGTTCTTCGAAAGATTCTGCACTGAGGAATATGCCACAAGAGCCGCTTCGGTAGGTTCTCCCACGACTTCCTCAACGCCGTCTTCATTCACTTTCAGTTCTGCATCGCAGCAGAGAGCCATGCCTGCGGCGAGCACATCCCTGTCATGACCTGCATAGTCGACAACGGTCATCTTGTTCTGCGTAAGAGTACCTGTCTTGTCGGAGCAGATTATCTGGGCGCAGCCGAGAGTCTCCACAGCAGTGAGCCTCCTTATGACTGCGTTTCTGTGAGACATCTTGGTGACGCCTATAGAAAGAACTATTGTAACGACCGCAACCAGTCCTTCCGGAATGGCGGCTACAGCAAGCGATATAGCCAGCATGAATGTGTCTATCATGACGTCCATGCTGAGCCTGCCGGTCTTGATCACTCCGAGTACGAATATGAATGCGCAGATGCCGAGAACCAGCTTGGTGAGTATGCGCGAGAGCTGTGCCAGCTTGATCTGAAGCGGCGTGAGCTCCTCCTCAGCCTGCGCAAGGGCGTCGGCGATCTTGCCCATTTCGGTATCCATGCCGGTCCCCGTGATGACGGCCTTTCCTCTGCCGTACACCACAGTGCTGCCCATGTATATCATATTGCGTCTGTCACCCAGAGGCACTTCCTTTGCATTCGCGCCAAGCTCAAGGGCATCGCTCTGCTTGGTGACCGGAACCGACTCTCCTGTCAGCGCGGCTTCCTCCACCTTCATGGAGGCCTCCTCAATGATGCGCCCGTCGGCAGGTATGCTGTCGCCTGCTTCGAGTATCACCACATCACCTACGACGAGGCCGCTGCTCTCTATGCTTACGATCTGTCCGTCGCGCAGCACCTTCGACTTCGCTGCAGTCATCTGCTTCAGCGCGGCAATGGCTTCTTCAGCCTTGTTCTCCTGAACGACGCCGAGCACGGAGTTGAGCACTACGACAAATAAGATAATGAAGACATCCGACGGATTCTCGTGCTGATACAGCGAAGTTATCAGCGAGAGAACTGCCGCTGCGAGCAGGATGATGATCATCGGGTCCTTCATCTGATCGAAGAACCTTGCGATGCTGCTCCTTTTCTTTGCTTCAATAAGCTTGTTTGGCCCGTTTGCTTCGAGTCTTGCTGCCGCTTCCGCGGAAGTAAGCCCCTTTACATCGGAACCGGTCTCAGCGAGAACCGATTCGACGGACTCAAGATGAGGTCTGTAACCTTCTTTCATAACCTTCTATCCCATCCTTTCGTTTTAAGTGAAAACGTTCATATTAATGGGATTAGGGACGGGCACCACATGCCTGATGCATGCCCTAGCCTAAGCCCACAAATAACCAATCAATTTTATCACTATTATCAAGCAATTTCCACAAAAAGCATGGATGCGGACGGCTCTGATGCAGCATGGAACTGAAGCCGGACCTGTCAGTCTGTACTCAGCTGCGGGATCCGTTCAGGCTGTCAGGCGGGAGTATAACTATGGCCCTGCCTGACTGAAAAAGCGTGTCAGCAGCTCCTCTTTGTTTTTTTAAAGAACTTTAAGAAAACCGTTGATTTTTCAAAGCATTGAAATATCAAGTGTTTAAATTGAGGCTGCAGGGATTGACAATTTATTGACGATGTTTTTATTTGACATCACAATTTCAACACATTAGAATTTATTTGTATAGATTCAGATTGGAGTAGTATGTTTTCAACGATCTGGACGAGTACGACCAATCTTTATAAGTTATTGGATTTTTTAAGGAGGTTTTTTTATGAGCGTTGGTGAATTTATAGGCTGGTTAGACGGTCTTGTATGGGGTACCGTAATGATGGTTCTCATCATCGTTGTAGGTATTCTCCTGTCCGTTAGAACCAAGTTCCACCCACAGAGAAGGCTCGGATTATCCCTCAAGTACGCTGTAAACAATGAGGACGGCGCAGAGGGAGACGTATCCAGCTTCGGAGCTCTTACAACAGCTCTTGCTGCTACTGTAGGTACAGGAAACATCGTAGGTGTATCCACAGCTATCATGGGCGGCGGTCCTGGAGCTCTCTTCTGGATGGAGTTTGCGGCATTCTTCGGAATCGCTACAAAGTATGCAGAAGGTGTTCTGGCTGTTAAGTACAGACATGTAAAAGAAGACGGCTCGATCCTTGGCGGACCTTTCTACTACATTGAAAAGGGCATGGGCCCTAAGTGGAAATGGCTCGGCAAGCTGTTCGCTCTCTTCGGCTCACTCGCCGGAGCTCTCGGT
>JAFVPI010000108.1 GCA_017505405.1 Mogibacterium sp. | reverse complement strand
TGCATCGGAATAGTCATAGAGCGCAAGCGAAACACCCGGGTAACGCGCTCCCGTCTGATGGATCACGTTCCTGGCTATGTAGCTGTTTGCTCCAATGATCGCAACTTTCTTACCTTCGTGCATTCATTTCCTCCGTCAGTCTGAGCCCTGTTCACAGATCTATCAGTGATACGAGGTTTCTGAGCTGTATGTTCAGATCGCCCCCGGATCGTATCATCCTGCTGAGCGAGGCGAGATCTGCCCACGCATAGTCATCAGGTATCTCCGGAAGCTCTTCTTCCTTTATCTTTATTATCAGGTTCCTGTTCTGCTCATGATAGAATCTGCCGCCTTCTTCAGAGAGGATCACGTCAGTTATGATCCCGTCTTTTGAAGATGCTTTCTCTCTGAACAGCCTGTCGATCTCAGTGTCACCCGTTGCATCATGCGTAGGCTCCCACTGAACCGTCGGACCCATCTCCGCCATGTCGAAGCAGCCTATCTCAGGCTTCAGCCTTATCAGATACTCCGTGCGTCCTTCGCGGTCCCTGCACAGCAGGCCGAATGTTGCCATGCCCGCCGCCTTGAAGAGTGGCTGATCCCACTTCCTTACTTCGCGTCCTTCGATCTCAATATTGTAGTATCTGACCATGAAATCGGCAGGTCTGCTGCAGTCAATGCCGTGTCCGCATACAGTCCACTCCGGGAGTTCAGTAAGCGGCACTTCTTCGGTGATGACATCGTGATACATCCTGTAATCGTCAAGCTTCCTGTGGATCTTCCCGATGTATCCGTAACTGCCTGACTCCTCAAGAGGAAGTCCCGACAGCACGGTGCGGGTATCCATGTTCACCAGGTTGTCTTCCCTCATCAGCTCCTTGATCTGTCCGAGCGTCATCCATCTGAAGTTCGGGTGTATCTCAAGGCTGCTTACCTCATCATCATTGAGACGGAGGATTATGTTGCGGTTCCTCTTTCTGAGGAATCTCGACCCCTGCTCGGACTGGATGCGGTCGTATATTATGGTGCATCTCGACGGATCCGAGAACAGCTCCAGATATGTCGGCGCCCTGCCGCCATGGACCCTCGTGAAATTGCTCCGGGTAGCCTGTATGGTAGGCGAGAGCTGAACACAGTTTACATTGCCCGGCTCTATCTTTGCCTGCATCAGGAAGTTCAGCACTCCGTCTATCTCAGCGCACAGAATTCCAAGATATCCGATCTCGGGCTGTATTATCACCGGCTGCTCGGATACAGTCGCGCCGTCAATCTTCCATCGCATCCCTGTGATGGAAAAAAACTTTCCGCTGCGGCTGACTATCCTCCCGTGTTCGCTGTCGTAAAGCCACGATGAGCAGTCATCGATACTGCATTCTTCTATCCTTACACAGGTGTTGGCATTCAGGTCTCTTATCCACGAAAAGATCTCCGGTGTGGAATTAACGTTTCCCTCCCGGTTTTCCCATGATTCTCTGACTGCCTGTATGAACTGTTCCGTCATTTCAAGAGATCCTCGTAAAGTACCGGCCTTATGACCGATGCCCACACGTCATATCCTTTCTTGCTGAAATGGAGCTTATCCTTTACGAAGTACTTGCTCCTTGCCTTGTCTTTCTTAGTGTTCAACGTCGACCTTGTCTCGATATATGTCACAAGCGGATCGGTATCCGCATACTTCTTCATCTTTGAATTGAGCTGTTTCATTTTTTTCCAGTACTTGTTCCTCTTAGGCTGTCTGGTCTGCTCAATATAGTAAATCGGTGTGTCCGGAAGCGCCTCATGTATATAGTTGACGAAATCCACCGAGCGCGCATAGACGACGGACGGTGAATAGCCGAACGCTATGTCATTGGTGCCTGCATAGAAGACTACCGCCTCAGGATCATATGGAACTACCAGTCTGTCCGCATAGTAAACACAGTCATTCACCGTGCAGCCCCCAAATCCCATATTTATGACCTCGAGCGGCGCCATGTCCGTCTCAAGGCTCTTCCACTTGCGGATGCTCGAGCTGCCGATGAAGATGATCCTTCCCTGCAGGTCAGTGCTGTTCTTCTCTTCAAGCGAAGCAATAGATTTTTTCCACTTGGAAGGCCCTTTATATTTCTTTTTCTTTTTATACTGCTTGCCATACTTCGCAGAAGCAGGCACGGACTCAGTCTCAGTCTGAACTGTCCCGTTTCCGCTTTCCGCAAAGACTCCCGGGATCATAAAGCACGGCAGCAAAAGCGCCGCTGCAAGCAGTACTGCGCACATGCGGCCTTTTATACGGAAATCCTTTTTATTTTTTTCAGTCTTCTGTGTATTCTTCATTGCCTCTTATCCTGTCCATTATGCTGTTTAAATAGTTTGAGACAGTAAATTCTTTTCTTTCCTCTTCGGAAGCCAGTATCTCCTCCTCTGTCGGAGACATGGTCGTTCTTATCTTATCAAGGCATGAGTTCAGAGACTTCGGATCGACTTTAAGCACCGAATACTTGTTTCTGGAATCAAGCGATGCCACGACCTCCATGTCGTATGTGCCGGTCATCCTCTGTGTCTCTATCTTCCACGGACGCATGTCTGAAAGCTGCAGCTTCATAAGCTTCTGCATGTCAGATGTAGGCATGTTTGTCTCCACCTCATCACCAAGCGTCTCCATTATGCTTCCATAGCTCGTCAGAAGAGTGGTCGATGTGGTTATCTTGTGGATGACAGCTTCCATTACCTGAAGCTGGTTCCTTACGCGCAGCTGGTCTTCCCCGCCGAACGCCTTACGTTCACGGGCATAATACAGTGCGCCCTTGCCGTCAAGATGGTTTATTCCCTTTTTATATTTGTATTTGGATCTCTCAGACGATGTGAACGCCTTAGGAGAATCGACATCGATGCCGCCGATCGCGTCTACAATATCTACGCATGCATCGAAGTTCATCTTGACGTAATAGTCAAAGTTCAGATTGAGCCATTCACCCACGGAAGACAGCGTCTCATCAACACCGTAAACGCCGGTATGTGTGAGCTTGTCCATCGTTCCTGTCCTGTGAAGGACTATGTAAGCGTCTCTCGGAATGGATGTAAGCAGTATCTTATGAGTCTGCGGGCTTACTGTGACTATCATATTTACGTCACTTCTCTCAAGATCGAGGCCCCGCTCCTTGGACCACTGGTCAATGCCCGTTATATATACATTGAAAGGTTCCCCGGCAACATTGACTCTGCCCGGAGCGCTTGCCCCGGTATCTGCGCTTATATTGTTCAGCATTGCGTATGTGCTGGACATGAGCGCCGTGGATGATGCAAAGAACGCAATGAATATGACAGCCGTGACTATGCCTGCGATCCTGACGCCTTTCTTTTTGCTCATGAAAAGCACGCCCGTCAGTATCAGCAGTACAGACATCACCGCTATCAGTCCGAGAGTCAGTTCCTTCGGGAACATATCCAGGAGTATCAGCATCACAAGGAAGCCGATGGCTGCAATAGCCATGACCATCAGCGCCAGCGTATATATAGTCCTGCGTGGAGAGCGCTTCTTCTTTTTCTTCGCTGACTTATGCTTATCTGAAGTTGCCTTGCTGTGTTTGCTGTTTGCTTCTGTGTTTTCGGGACCCATTATCCTTGTTCTTCCCCTTTGTCTTTCTCTTTCCTTATGTCTCAGTTACGTCCTTTTCCTCAGCCGAGGCAGCTTCCTCCGCTGCCGCCTTTGCTGCCTCGCGCAGCTCTTTTCTCCTCTCGCGCTCCAGGTTGAGATACTCTGCGAAGTACTCCTTCTCGAGCTGGCTGGTGTCCTGAGTGATTATCCTCTTAATCCCCTTCTTCGGCGTTCTAGGCACCATGATGATGCAAAGATACAGCAATGCGACCATGAAGAGCGGTACGGCATCCTTGTAAAGCTCCCGGCTGATCAGCACGGCTACTTCACCCATGATGGCTACAATGCCGTACATTATAAGTACTGAACGTCTCTGTCCGAAGCCTGCAGCCATCAGATGATGATGCAGATGTCCCTTGTCTGCCGCCATGATGGATTCATGCCTGAGAGTGCGTCTCAGCATAGCCATCATCGTATCAAAGATAGGTACAGCCAGGGTAAGCATCGGTATGAGAGCTCCGACGACAGTCGCCCGTTTCAGAGGAGAAACGACAGAGAACACGGCTATCATGTATCCCAGATACAGCGCTCCTCCGTCTCCCATGAAGGTCTTTGCCGGCGAAAAGTTGAATGGCAGGAATCCCAGACATCCGCCTGCTACAGCTACCAGAGCTATGCAGACCGGCATGGATCCAAGTCTCGCACCGTGTATGTATGCGATATATGCAAGGTACAGAGACATTATCGCAACAGAGCCGGCCGCCAGACCGTCGAGTCCGTCCATCAGATTGACCGCGTTTGTGATGCCGACTATCCAGAATACCGTTATCAGATATGCCACGGCTCCGCTGAGGATAAGGTTTGCATTCGAAACGGCAAAGCCTCCTCTGAAGTAATCGCTGATGAATGTGATCCTGATGCCCAGCGCATAGACAAGGCTCGCGATCAGGAACTGCCCTGCAAACTTGACTGCAGGTTTCAGGTCCTTTATAT
Source organism: Mogibacterium sp. (assembly GCA_017505405.1). Lineage (GTDB taxonomy): Bacteria > Bacillota > Clostridia > Peptostreptococcales > Anaerovoracaceae > Crickella. Next base: position 11,261 of record JAFVPI010000108.1, on the reverse strand, counting down.
CATCAGCTATGCCAAGCAGATACATAAGTGCACCGCCGATCATGGCATATTTGATCTTGTCATTCATGCCCGCAGGTATGGTCATGGCTGCCATGGATCCGAGGAATATGGCCATGCCGCCAAAACGCGGGATCGGCTTCTTATGCACCCTTCTGGCATCCTTCGGCCTGTCTATGACACCCAGCTTATGCGCTAAGCGGATGCTGAGAGGTGATGTGGCTGCAGCGATGGCTACAGCGATCACGAAAGCCTGTATTATTCTTATAAGATAATAATTAGTCCCCATTATCGGTTAAAGTACTCCTAAATCGTAAATAGAATCATCCCTCTGCTTATAATCTTTTACCTTTTGCTTTACCGTTTTGTACTTAGTCTTGTATTTCCAGACCTTTTTGGTTTTATATTTCCACTTTCCCTTTACTTTTTTCCACTTAACTTTCTTTTTGACTTTTTTCCACTTTACCTTGTAAGGCACCTTCTTTTTTATGGTCTTATACACCTGCACGCGCTGGTATTCGGACACATAGAAGTGGCTGCTGACCTTGCCTTCTTCATCAACGGAAGCTGTATGGAATATCCCCTCGGACTCCATGTTGAACGGCAGCGTCATGACCGCGTCGGGCTCTCCGCTCCCGTTGTCATTGCAGCTCCACACCTGTCTGATGTGTGTCTTTTCTCCTTTCAGGACCGGTTCAAGATTCTCGCTGTTCCAGTCCAGACAAAGGATGATATTGCTCGGCCGGTCCTTTATAGGGCTGAGCAGATAATAAACATATTTCTCATCTGCGTCCATTGACTGCCATACATCAGGGTACTTATCAAATACCTCTGTGTCGATATGCGCTATGGCCGTGAGCGAATCCGCATCGAACACCCATATGTTATGAATGGTCTGGTCTGTGCCGGTGCCGACTTTTTCTATATAGCCCCTTGATCTTGCTAGATAGACATTGTACTTCGGGATATATGCTATCCCTGCAATTCCGTTGTCGTACGCTTCCTGCGGAACGCCCTCTATCGCAAACGGATAGCTGACATTCTTTTTATAACTGATGGTCAGCTCTTCAGGATCAACGAATGAAAGCTCGTGCCTCCACTCATCACAGCCGACAATGACCAGCTTATTGATCCTGCTGTTGTAAGTCATATCGTTGCCATGATGTGTCTCTATGACCGGACCGGCCTTTACCAGTTTTCCGTCGAGAGTGGTCTTTACGACCCTTCCCTTCTGGTTTTCCGTGCAGACCATGAGGAAATATGCGTATGTGCCGTCCGTAGCAGCGCCCTGTGCAACAACGTACCCGTCATTGCCTTTTTCGACATAGGTCTTAAGATTGACGCCAAGGTCCCGGGCAGGCACCTTTCTGCTTTTATATTTTTTGAAAAGCAGCGGTTTTTCTGCCGGCGTCTCCGGTGTTTCTTCAGCTTCAGGTTCTTCAGCAGCTGCACCGGTGATATCATCGGCCGGTGTGAGCTCATCCTGAGGCGCTACACTTTCGGCCTCTGCAGCAGCTTCCGTTTCTTCTGTCTGCTGCCCCTCTGCCTCATCGAGTGCATATGCCGTCCCAAAGCTCCCCGCCGACACGGAGAAGATCAGCGCGGCTGATAAAACAACTGCATATATTTTTTTAGAAAACTCCGATATCATAAACGTGTCCGTATCTGTATTTACCCGTCAGGGTCCATACTTTTTTCTTTACCTTCTTAGTCTTGTATTTCCAGACTTTCTTGGTCTTGTATTTCCACTTCCCGTTTACCTTTTTCCACTTTACCTTCTTCTTGACTTTTTTCCACTTTACCTTTTCCGTAACTGTCTTTTTGACCCATGCATACCTAGGCTTTCCGTAGTAAGCACTCAGATAGAAATGCGCTTTGCCGGTAGACGGATCGGTAACGTGATACAGGCTCTCCGACTCGTAAGGCATGTTGACCCTTTTTACGGCCGACGGCTTTCCGTTTCTCTTGCTCTCATCTGCAGATGCGCCGCAGGTCCAGGCCTTTTCCACGCACTTCCGTCCGTATTTGCGGACCAGCTGAAGGTATTCACTGTGCCATTCAAGGCACAGGATTATATTATACGGCTGGCCGCTGCCCGGGCTCAGAACGTAGTATACATAACGGTCATCACAGTCCATGGACTGCCACACAGCAGGGTATTTGGCTGTTACCGTGGTCTTTGCCTTGCCTATTGCCTCAAGCGTTTCAGCATCATAGATTATGATGTCGTGGAATTCGCTCTCCATTCCGACATAGCAGTCATAGGTGGCGTTATACGCTATCGCAGTCAGTCCCCTCTTTCTGTCTTCGCTGCTGATGGAATCGTCGCCTGCATTTTTATAGTATGTGAATTTGACTCTTTTATATCCCGTAAATGCAAGGCTGGAAGCATCAAAGAATGCAAGCCTCTGCCTCTTGTCGTAATATGTAGCCGACACTATCAGATTTCTTTTTGAATCATAGCAGATGCCGTTGCCGTGATTGACATCGACTACCTGTGATCTGCCCATGACCTTATTGTCCTTCATCCTGACCTTCAGGATCCTTCCCTGCTGATCAGCTGATGAAACCATCATATAATAGGCGTATTTACCATCGGTGCAGCTTCCCTGCACAACGCTGTATCCGTCGTGGCCCTCGCCTATCATGGCGCGCAGGTCCAGAGCTTTGCCTGCCTTATTGCTGATTACTTCCGGGGAAGATATGGCAGAGCCGCTTACCGCCGGCCTGTTTATAACAGGCTCAAGTACGATCTCCTCTTCAGGCTCCTCTGTGTTTTCATCTTCCGGGTTTTCAATGGTGACCCCCGTCGTATCATCAACAGACTCCGCAGGGTCAGATGCTGCGGACACAGGGATCGGCACTACAAGCATTACTGTCAGCATGACAGCAATGATCTGTTTCACGATCTGGTCTGTGATCCGGATTTTTCTCATTATTACAGTCCCTGTCCTTTTCTCAGTTTCTTCTTTCTCAGGTATATGATCATCATGACTGCCGTGAGCAGAAGCCCGGCGGCTGTCGATGCAAACAGTATATTCTTATATGGGTAAACGTATCTCAGTTCAACTTCATGCTCACCTGCAGGCAGCAGCGCGCCTGTAAATGATATGTTTACATCTTTTATTTTCTGTGCTTTCTCGCCGTCGACATATATGTGCCATCCCTTATTCTTCAGGATGGAGAAGTACATTATGCTGTCCTCGGCGCATGTCATGGTGCCCTTTGCGAAGTCGTCATCCCATTCGCTGATCTCGAAGCGGCGGCTGTCGAGCATTTCAGCATTCCGGTCATACCCATCCATCGGGACCGCATAAACCTTTATCGCATCGAATGCATAAGTGCCGTTCTTGTTCAGGTGGATCTCGAACTTCTCCGGAGACTTCTCAAAGTACCCCACATGGATGTAGAAGGAGTCCAGGTCGTTGAAGCTCCTGACTCCGCCGGCTTCGGATTTGGTTCCGTTCCACACCTTGCGCTTTTCACCCCTGAACGGGATCTTGTATGAAGCCTTCAGCTTGAATCCGGCCTTCTCCTTAGCTTTCAGACCTTCACGCCTGAAATTCTCAAAGGCGATGATCAGCTGCCGGTTTTCTATCTCTCCGGTTTTGATAGTGATATGTCCTTCCTTATCGGCAACTTCCAGCTTGCCGTTTTCAAGGTCGATATCGATGCCGTCGGTAGTGGTTATCTCTATATCCGCAGCATCGTTATATGTCTTTATATCCGATGCTTTTGCATGCTTAACATTTCCGAGCTTTCCGTCATAGCTGTCAGGCACCACTGCTGTCTGCATCAGTACCTGCTCGCGCAGCTGGACCGGATACTCGCTGAACTCAGATTCAGTTATGTACTGAGGATATGATGTACCAAGGCCCATGCAGTGCTTATTGGTGAACACCTCATATCCGTCTATGTCTTCCTTTTTCCCGTAACCATAAGGAACATACAGTGATGCTCTCTGGTTTCTCTCCACTTTCGGATCCGACGGACTGCCGATGAAGTATTTGACACCCATCAGATAATCCAGCATCGCCCTTCCGTCGTTGCTGTCCACCAGGGTCCTTCTGTAGTTGCCCGCGCCGTTGCCGACGGCCTTGTTGTAGTCATGCCATGAGCTCGGAGCGGTCGAGAAGCATGTATATATCGGTCTGCTCCCGAGCGCGATGCTCGAGTTGATGACTGCTCCGACCGTACGGATGCCGTAATAGCCGCCCTTCTTATCATATCTGTAGAAGGATCCGTCTTTTTCCTGAATGCCCGGCATGACGCTTTCCGATGTTCCCATCACTGCCTCGTACGATTCACCGACATGAGCGTGTCCCGCGACTCCGGTATGCTCGTGTGTATAGCTGTCGTATACTCCGATCTCAACTATATCAAGCACGGTGATGAGCATGATGAGGACTATAGCCGCCGTACAGGCAAAACCGTGCGCTTCCGCTCCGCCTTCCCTTTCCATGAGGATAGCTCTCAGATGAGCAAGAATTATGATCGCGGTCCCGAACATGAATCCTGCAATGGCTGCAAGCGCGATCTTGCGGGAGTCCATGCCGAGCACCATGTATCTGTAAACGACCCATCCCGCCGTGAGTATGAGCCACAGTTCCATCACTATGCAATTTATGCGCGAGCGGAATGTCTCTTCAGTGAAGCCGGCAAGCGCTGCCCATGCAGTGAAGAACGCCACCATGTAGAACCATCTTCCGGACGGATAGCTGAATCCGTTGAACAGCCTGCAGACCGCCGGTATCTGTGATCCAACGAGAAGCAGCACAGACATGACAGCCTCTGTTCTGCCCCTGAATACGTTCCGTACTATCATCGGCATCAGCAGCACCGCAATGATCGGCAGTCCTATGCCGCTGTATGAAGCTGCTCCGGTCGTTGAAGTAATATAGAGCGATTTCGGTACCGCAAGGTATGATGCAAGCGAGAACCAGGTCTCCTTGCCCGATCCGGTATCCGTAGTTGCGGCAGACATGCTCATGAGTATCTCTGACACAAAGAATGATGCGATCAGGACTCCTGCGATTCCACTGAGCATGAATCTCCCGGTAGTGCCGAAAAATTCCTTTGGCTCCTTCAGTGAGCCTTTCATTATCATCCTCAGGAAGAAATAGAAGACTATCATGATTCCCGAGGCGTATCCCCAGACCACTCCCGCGGTCAGGAAGTAGAATACCGCGATGATGAAGACCAGAGGCGATTCGTTGTCTATGATCTTCTCTGCACCAAGCATCAGGACCGGGAACAGCAGAGCCGCTGTATTGAATCCCGCCTGATCCGGGATCGTCATTATCATCCACATCGAGAACGCATAGCACAGCGCTCCGAGTATGTTCTGGTTAGAGGTGAGCTTTACCTTTCTTCCGAAGAAGAGGAATGCAGCACCCACGCAATACTGCCTGAAGACGGACACCAGGGTATAGCCCAGATCGATCCTTTCCTCAGGAAATGCGATGATCATGTATGTGAACGGATTGGCCAGCTTGGACGCAAACTGGTTCCAGTTATCGACTCCCAGGCCGACACTCCAGTTCCAGGCGCTGAAGCCTTCACCTGCCAGTACACGCTGCACTATATGCTTTACCGCAATGTATGAAGGGATGATCTGAGCGATACCGTCCTTGTTGCCTCCCGCTGAAGCTGTAACGAATACAGAGCCCCCGATTATGTAAAACGCATATGCACCAAGAGCGGCAACTGCAAACAGCAGCGTGTATATAAGCAGCTGCATGCCAATGCCGTATTCTTTTCTTGCCATCTCAGGTTCCGGATAAATGTCCGTTTCCGGTTTGAGATGCTTATCCGTCTCAATTTTCAGATGCTTACCTGTTGCCATACATCTTCTCGTAGTACTTCTGGTATTCTCCGCTCACTATGTTCTGCCACCAGTCCTCGTTGTCGAGGTACCACTGGATGGTCTTTTTGATGCCGTCTTCGAACTTAGTCTCAGGCAGCCATCCGAGCTCATCATGTATCTTTGTAGGGTCGATAGCATAGCGCTGGTCGTGGCCCTTTCTGTCCGTTACGAATGTGATCAGACTCTCCGGCTTTCCGAGCTGTGCGAGAATGATCTTTACAACATCGATGTTGGCTTTTTCATTGTGGCCGCCGATGTTATAGACCTCACCGACTCTGCCGTTCTGCAGAATGAGGTCGATCGCCCTGCAGTGATCTTCCACATAGAGCCAGTCGCGCACGTTGAGGCCCTCGCCATATACAGGCAGCGGCTTGTCGGCCGTCGCGTTGGCGATCATAAGCGGGATCAGCTTCTCCGGGAACTGATAAGGCCCGTAGTTGTTGCTGCACCTGCTGATGGTGACAGGCAGTCCGTATGTGCGGTGATAAGCCATCGCCAGAAGATCTGCCGAAGCCTTCGATGCCGAATATGGGCTCGAAGCTGTGAGAGGCATGGTCTCCACGAAGAAGAGATCAGGCCTGTCAAGAGGCAGGTCTCCGTACACCTCGTCAGTACCCACCTGATGGAATCTCTTTACGCCGTTCTTCAGCGAAGCGTCCATGAGCACCTGTGTTCCGAGTATGTTGGTGCGGAGGAAGAGTCCCGGGTCCTCGATCGATCTGTCAACATGCGATTCAGCCGCGAAGTTCACTACCACGTCGAACTTCTCTTCCTCGAAAAGCTTATTGATCGCATCTGCATCCGTGATGTCTGCTTTCACAAATCTGAAATTCGGCTCATCGATCGCAGGAGCCAGCGTTTCAAGATTGCCGGCATAAGTGAGCGCGTCAAGCCCGACTATCTCGTAGTCAGGATGCGCTTTCAGCATGTGAAAAACGAAATTGCTGCCGATGAATCCGGCTGCTCCGGTTACCAGTATCTTCATTGAGTTATCCTTTCTTCCAACCGCTTGAAATATTCCTCAGACCTTACTTAACTTGCACGCCCGCATCAGTCGCGCCGGGCATCTCTTTCCTTATTCTCAGGAACGTAATGATGGCGAGCACTGCAGACAGCATCGTCATAAGCACCGCGTACATCGCAACAGCTCCCATGATGCCGTAATTAACTACAAAGTATTTTGAAAGCAGCAGCGCCGCGAGCGCCGTTGCTCCGTAAGTATACAGGAGCGTTTTGTGCATCCTTATTATCGTGATCACCGTGTTGAAGAACACCGAGAATGCAAGCATTCCGCCGCCGATCACGACAACATACAGTTCTGTCTTATATCCCGAAATATCCACGCCGTACAGCCATGAAAGGATAGGCACTGCTATTGTCGCAGCGACTATGAGAGCCAGCACGGTCAGTCCCGTGATCACGCCGCACTGACGCAGCACCAGGAACCTGAATCGCTTGATCCTGCCCTCGTTCCACACCTCGGCGTAACTCTTGAGGATAGGGTTGAATATGAAATGGGCTACAAGGCTGATCACATATGCCGGCATGAATACCAGTCCGTAAAGAGCCTGCACCTCTTCATTCAGATATGCGTCTATGGCATATTTAGGCGCGTTGCTTATATACATGTTGAGGAAGAGGCTGAGGAAAAGCGGGAATCCCTCGATCATCAGTCTCTTCATGGCTCCCGGCTCAAACGACGGTCTGTAATCGCAGTAGTCCTTTCCGACGTTGTACGATGTGATGATGAACACCACTATCGAAACGATCACGCACACCAGCGAGGCGAGCACAAGATTATGCGTAAACACCACAGTCAGGCAGAACGAAACGATTTCGCATACGTATCTGAAACATGATGCCTTCGTCGCTACATCGAGCCTGCCGAGCTGCTGCATCCTGCCGTGTATGACATCCGAGAATGCCTGTATCAGCTTCACGCCACAGATAAGCATTATGACCGCGAACTTTTCCGCGGAGTATCCCTTGACTACACTTCCGTACACGCAGTACGCGAGCGCAGCGATCATCATAGATGCGCAGGTTATGATCCTTATGCCGTAATACTCAGGGAAGCTGTATCTTTCAGTCACATCGGATGACTGGAATCTTCTGAAGCCATACTGTCCCAGATACAGAAGCAGATTCGCCACTGCAAAAGCAATGGAATATATACCCGCATCTTCCAGCCCGTTCACTCTGGTCAGCACTATCGTGAGGACCGGTGAAACCATGGCTGAAACGCATGCATTTATGGTGTTCCAGACGTATGAACTTCTCGTTATATTATTAGTTTCAGTCAGCAGTTTTTTTATGCTCATAGATAATAAATTATACCATAGAAAGAGGTATTTAATCTTTACATTTGTTCAGATTCAGGCTTTCGCCTGTTCAGATCCGCGTCTGTATGCGTAAGTTGCCGGAAATATAAAAACCAGCAACAATGCTGTTACTGGTTGAAAAGCCTCAGGCATGCGAGTCACCTAAGGATTTAGATTAGTTGTTATGCTTTATTTATTCACTCCAAAATTGATAAGTAGATGGATCAAACATGGTTATTGTACTTGGATCTATTGTGCCAGAATTAGGATCCGGCAATGCAGAATAATATGTTTTATCCGCTTCTGAATAAGCAAAATAATGAATGCTTGACCATTCAGAAGTTCCTTCTGGATAATCATTGTAACAATTATGTAATGGATAACCTAAAAGCTTTCCAAATTCAACTAATACTGCAGGAGAAGTATAAGAATTAAGTTTGCGTTTTTCCCAATAAGGTAATGCTTCTTCTGTTATTAAGTATAAAAAGTTACCATCATTATCTCTCCAAGGATATGTAAAATCAGCTTTAAGATAACCACTTATAGCTTGCATTTTTTGTTTATTAGTCATGGAAGATGTTGTAACTTCATTTATTACTGATTGCATCCATACTTGTTCTTCTTCAAAGAAATCTTTTATATATACTGATTTTGAAGCTGCAATTTTTTCGTTTCCTTCATCATCAAATTCATATACTACAAATGTACAATTACCAGCACATTCCGGACTGCATTTACAAACATATCCGTTAAAATTTGTTGTATCTATGTCAGTATACTTATTAGTTGATGCTCCACTATAAAAACCGTCTGCTATATTAAGCTTTTTATTCTGGCCACTAGCGTTTAAAAGGCCTAACTCATAATTAAATTTATTTGGATTATTTGTTTCTAAATATATAGCAGTTTCTCCACCATTGCCGTAAGGCTCATTCAACAGATGAATATCATATTTGTATTTTGTTGCAGCTGCCGGCTTTGATTCCTTAGTAAATACGGCTGTATATGTTTTATCTCCATTGGCAGCCACTACGGCAGAATCCCATCCGTTGAACGTGTAGGTATAATTCTGATCCGCCGGGCGTGTTGGTGTTGTTCCGTTATATGAAGGAGTCGCTCCCTCTTTTACAGAATCTGTTTCTAATACTGTACCATCCCAGTTTTTCCAGGTGATTGTATAGGTTGCCTGAGCGGAATCTGAACTGTCACTGCCGTTATTGCCACCATTGCCGCCGGTGTTGTCATTATCGCCGGTGTCCGCCGGAGTCGAAGGAGCCGGAGCCGCTGCGGTGTGGATCGTCACGGCATTGGATTTCTTCTTGTATGTGTATACAGCTTCCTTCTTGCTCTTACCGCGGTACTTCCTGGCAGGCTTTTTCTTCTGCCACTTTTCGGTCTTCTTGTTGAACCACATCTTTACGGTCTTCTTCGTATAAGTCTTTATCTGGTATGTATACGAAGTGCCGGCTTCAAGATTCTTGTCTGTGAATACGATCTTCTTTGTGTTGAGATGCGCTACAGGCTGACCGTTTCTGAACACAGCATAGCCCTTACTTGGGCTTTTGATCTTGTTCCACTTCAACTCAACCTGCGTCTGTCCATCAGCAGCTGCATAAAGAGTGATATTCTTCGGCAGTTTCTTCTTCGTCAAAGCAATTGCTTCGAGATTTCCCGCCAAAAACGGCAGTCCCGAGAAAACCATGAAGAACGTTAGGATTATTACTATTGCTTTTAAAAGATTGTTTTTCATTACCTCTCCAACGAGGGGAACCCTCTTCTACGTAGGTGATACGAAAAAATGTTTCCTGATATCTCTTCCTCTGTACATTACTCTGGCTATATCAACACTCTGTGCTGTTTCATCTGTGAAGTAGAACACGAGATAGTTATCCACAGGAAGCCATCTCATTTCAAGACTTTTCCATGGCTCCTCCGGATATATCGGGAAGCGCTCCGGCATTTCATCAAGCGTAAGAATTGCAGAAACTATTCTTCTGTACTGACTGGCTGCAGTATCGGGAGCCATCAATTCAAATGCGATATATGAATATATGCCACGCAAATCATCTCTGGCATCACTTGAGTATCTGACGGACCATTTCATATATTGAACTCTCTTGACATTTCTTCTGCAACTGCGTCAGCAGAATATACATCGCCTCTTTTTATCGAGTCATACCCCTTTTTTATCTCGTAATCGAATTGCTCTTTTGTGAGAGTTTCAAACTCAAGAGGTTTTTTTGCCGGCAGTTTCATCTCAAACGGGATCCCTCTCTGCAAAACGACTTGCCGTAGAAACATTTCCACAGCGCTGGACATGGAAATACCCAGCTGGCCAAGCACTTTCTCTGCTTGTTCTTTTATTTCAGGTTCGACTCTGGTAAATACATTTGATGTTCTTGCCATAAATCCGCCTCCTTCATGTCCCCTATATTCAATGATATTTCTATAGTAGCAAAAACGATTGCGTTATGCAATCGTTTATCAATCTATATATCTTGGATATTTCTTATATTGATAGTTAGAGCCCTGCTTGTAAGTCTGAACTGAGGCTTTAAGGATTTGCTTTTAAATACTTTTATTCTCCCCAGAAGTGATAAGTTGCAGGGTCGAACATAACTATTGGTTCATCGTAGTATCCTGTTTCCATACTAGGGCAGGCTTTAAAATACATATCGTCTTCTTTTGAATATACGCACATGTGATATTCTTTCCATTTATCTGTACCAACCTCATAATCAGCATAGCAATTATGTAAAGGATAGCCTAAGTCTTCTCCAAATTCTGTCAATAACGCAGGTGAGTCACTTGAATTCAGTCTTTTTGTTTTCCAGAATGGGATACCTGCATCTGCAATCAAAAATATATAACCGCCTCCACTTCCAGGTAATGATCCTACCGGAATCTTGTAATACCGGAAGTTCCAGCTAAATACATCGCTATTTTGATCGAACAGAATATAATCGCATATTGCCTGCATTTTTTCCGCATTTGTCATGGATGAATTCTTAGCTTCAACTTCTTTAATTATAGATTGTCTCCATGCCTTTTCTTCCGCATTCCAGTCTCTTAGATAT
>JAFVPI010000107.1 GCA_017505405.1 Mogibacterium sp. | reverse complement strand
TGAACATGTCTGATTTGCAGGCAATGTCGGAAAGTGCAATGGCGTCGAAGTAATCTGAACCCTTAGGCGGAGCTATGATCTTCACCCATGTTTTACTCCGTATTTTTTTCAGGTACTTCCTGATCTTTCTTTTGAGCCGTCCTGCGATCTTTCGCGGCGTTCTTTCCTTCCGGCGGCGCTCTCTGTCAGCGCGCGGGCTGAGTTTATTAGTACATATGATATCAACTCCGGCATTGATGAGCCTGTCCGCCTTCTTCTGGTCATCGAGTGAGTATACCAGTATGTACAGACCGTATTTTTTTATAAGTCGTATATACTCATCGTTCACGTCCTTAGCGCTTATGGCGACCGATATGATCCCGTTGCTTTTGCAGAAATCAAGCAGCTCTTCAAGCTCTGTCAGCGAGGTGCCCCTCTTTACAAACATCTGATAATAACTGAAGTGGTACACGCTCTCGATCCCCTCAAACATCTCTGGAGAATTTGCCTGCACCAGAATGCGGCTCAGCAGTTCTTCATCGTGGTGAAGGTCGCCCAGCACTGCGCGCGTTACTCTTGCGGCCTCATCTTTTGGAAGAGTGTGAAGATCCAGCTGCCAGCAGAACTTCTTATATTTCTTCATATAGCCATAGAGCGTTTCGATATCCATGGTAGGCATATCGTGCACACTCTGGCGCAGAAACAGCTCTCTTGTCATATGAGCGAACTCTTCAGAATACGGCATGCCGCTTCGCCTGCAGTCATCCTCTGTCCACCCGTGCGACGGCATTACATGCCCGTCTTCTGTAAGAGTCAGATCGACCTCAAAATAACGATGCCCGTTTTTTATGGCATTCTTCAGAGCCGGCTCGTTATTCAGGTACTTATATCCGCAGTAACCGCCAAGAGCATGGGCCATATACTTGTTTGCAAACATTGGAGCTTTCATAAGCTTTTACCTCTGTCCATTAATGAGTTCTTTCTATCGCTTCATATATCCTTTTACAGTTGTCCCTATCTGTATAAGCGAAGAATTCCTCTACCCTCTTTTTATATATGTCGTCCATCACGCAGCCGCCTTCTATGCAGCTGATGATCTCCGATATTGCTGTCTCATAGTCGTAGCATACCGGCCCGAAGCCGTCGTCCTCATAGCTGAAATAGCCGGAGTCATATATCTGTCCCGCGAAAAAAGTGTCCCTGTCATACTGAGTATAAATGACCGGCTGTTTCAGATACGCAAAGTCCACTGTAGTGCTGGAGTAGTCGGATACCAGCATGCTGCCCTTCTCAAACAGAGCAGTGTAATCCACAGCCCCCTTCTCAGCGATGCTTATATACTCATTGGCTTCAAACGCCTTATACACGCCGGTGTTCACAAGCACCGGGTGCAGCACGAGAACCCCTTTATATCCATACTTTTCCATGGTCTTCAGGAGCCTCGGGTCGTTGATCATCTCGTTGTAAAACCTGTAATAATCTGATGCCTTCAGCTCATCTTCTGTCAGCCTCTCGAGTCCGCTTCTGCGTGTAGGCATAAAGAGGACCGTCTTATCCGGCGCGCTTCTGAGCTGATCATGCCTGGCGAGGCCCGTAAGAACTACCTCGTCATTTGTATATCCGTATCTCTCACTGGCAATCGACTCATACTCTCCATGCGCGGAAGTGATAAACAGCCTCACATTGCGCTTAAGCCTGTGGCCGTATCTGGACAGATCGTTCATGATAACGCCATGCTGCAGGAATATGAAATCGCCTGTCATGAGGTCTTTGACATACTTGCGGTCTTTTCTGAAAGGATTCAGTGTAGGGTTGGTTGGACTCTCGTAGGTCCACTGCGACGAGATGAATTTGTCTGCAGCAAGATAGAGCGCCAGATACTCGTCGGATCCGTAAGGCACCACTTCTCCATACCGCCGCATCTTAGCGTAGTCAGGGCTGTCTTCGTTTACAGCAAAGACCACCCTGTATTTATCCATTGCACCGTTATTCGAGAGATACTTGAAGAAGGCTTCAGCATTGTCGCCACCCTTGTCAGCCCTGTCAGTCAGCAGCCATATCGGCTTGCCTTTTTTCAGTTTGAGCGCTCTTTTTCTCAGATCTTCTATATCCTGCCTGCCTGCCTCGCGCAGGGCTTTTTCAAGCTCCCTTTTCCTCTGAGTCCTTGTGAGCAGTGAATTCTTTGTGACCGCTATTGCATTCCCTTCTCTTTTGAAGATGCAATGCCCGCTCTCAAGGTAGTATCCCCTGGCTGATGACAGCTGTGAATACCTCCCCAGCTTGATCTTTGCCGGGTATTCTTTTCCGGATCCTTCGTCGCGGATCACGAAGCTGAAGCGCATCCCTGCTTCTGCCTGCATCTCCACAGAAAAGATCATGCCCGGGATGGATACTTTGCCCTCGTCATCCAGCACATCAAAAGCATGCGTGCGCTTTTTCTCAGCACGCACAGATGCGCCCTTTCCGTCTCTGAGCACTATATCGCAGTCCTCCGGAAAGCATGTCTGAGTCTCCGCCTCGTCCTGTTTCAGCAAGACATTGCACCGGCCTTCGATGTGCAGCAGATCATCCTTTGCATACAATATATCAGCTATTACCGTGAATACTTTTTCCACCATTCACCTCAGATCAATCCATTTTCTTTCATCTTTTCTATGATACGCTTTGCAGTATCTGCGCAGCCGTCCGTCTCAGGTGATCCTGTCTGCCATATCTCCTTGCCCTTATATCCTGTAGTTTCCAGTACCTGTCTGGCCTCTGCCGCGGAAGGTACACATATACGGTGCTTGCCGCCCGTCTCAGGTGAAACGATACCGGTGCAGTCTCCGCACTCAAGCCTCAGGTGATTCTTGTTGCCATGAAGTACTGCCTTCCGGAACCTTTCCAGAGCCACGCCGGATTCGAGACATTCCTCAATATCTCCTTCAGTAATGATAGTGTCCGCAGAAAAGAGCTCATAGTAGTGCCTCAGAGAGAACCTGCTGACAAAGTCCTTTCTGTACTCAGGCTTGATATCTTTTCTGCCCGCACCATCTGCGCCGGGGATAAAGCAGACACTACCGCAGCCTTCTTCTTTGAGCGCCTCATAGACTGAAACGGCATCAGCACCCTGTCCGCAGACGACCACCGAATGGTGTCCGGAGCTGATTTTGTGCTTTATCCATGCCCGGAGCATCATCATGCGCTGATGTTTGGAATCCGTGCGATTCTTCTTTCTCAGACCGGCAGTCAGAACCTGAGAGTCGGTCTGCATTGTCAGCACGCTGTCTGTCCCCGGAATATTCAGAGCTGCCAGAGGCTCTGCATCAGTCTTTGAAGATGTAAGCACAGGCGAGCAAGCCCTGCCCACAGGCGTACCGATCACGATCCCGGCTTCATCCTTATCTCCAAGTCTGAGGGCGTCCTTATCGCTGAGTTCAACCCTAAAATCTCCTTTGTAATATGTGCTTCCGTTTTTAACGGAGACTTCTTCATCTGCTGCCGTACATTCGAGACAGATGTCTCCTATGCTGACAGCACGAGGCGGGTCAAAAGGCATATCGCAGACTGTGCTTATGCCAAGCTTAAGAGCCGTGCCTGATCCTTCTCTGCTGCAGCTGAATGAGCTGAGCTCTGTTCTGATACCGTCAACCGGAATGCCTTCCGTCAACTTAGGCAGAGCGCTTTCAGGATAAGCTAAGACTTTATCGAATCTGCCAAGCACCATTTCATAGGCATCTCTGTTGCTTACCAGAGCTTTTGCCTTGTCACCCATAAAGAATGCCGGCAGGTCATAGGCTTTTTTGAAGCCCTTAGCAAACGTAAGAGTGATAAGCCTTTCCGGTGTCGAGGTATTAAGATAAGTGAGTTTTTTATAGTTCAGATCTCCCAGGATCCTGGCTGCTTCTCTTTCGTAAGTCTCGCATGCAGCCTTAAGCTGCGGGTCATCATCTTTGCCTGCATTGCTCAGGAACATCTTGCTGAAGTTCTTATTCTTTATGGTGTAAAGATTCACGAAGTGAACATCCGGATCAAGCTCTGCCAGTACTTCCGCAGCACGCATGGTAACTGCACAATCGAATGCTACAACCAGAGCCTTTCTTGCTTCAGCATCATA
>JAFVPI010000106.1 GCA_017505405.1 Mogibacterium sp. | reverse complement strand
GGTGATAGATCGTATGATATGCGGAACGGCGATCCCGACGAATGAGATCGGTCCGGCAAAAGCTGTGACCGTCGCAGACAGAATACTTGAGAGAGTTATCAGGCCTATCCTGAATGAACGTATATTGACTCCCACACTGACAGCATACTGCTCACCCATCTGAAAAGCGTTCATGGGCTTTGAAAGCATGAACGAGACGATCACGGATATCAGCACGACAAGAGTGATCACCCTGATGTTGTCCCAGCTGACGGCCGAAAAGCTTCCCATCGACCAGTTGTGCAGATTTACTATATTTGAATCGTCAGCGAACGTGACGAGAAATTCCGTTATTGCCGAGCAGATGTAGCCGACCATGACGCCGCAGACTATCAGAACTGCCATGCTCCTCACCTTGCCGGAAATCAGGAGAATGACTCCGGTAACCACCAGTGATCCTGCAAAGGCAGCAATTATCATAACAAGGGAGTGGACCATCATGCCGTGAGTGAGTGCAAAGATCATAGCGCATGCCACGACCAGCTTGGCACCGGATGATATGCCGAGAATGTACGGTCCGGCGATCGGATTTGCGAAAAATGTCTGCAGCAAAAAGCCGGATACAGAAAGAGCTCCTCCTAGAAGAGCCGCAGCAAGGATCCTTGGCATGCGTATATCCCATACGATCTTGCCGTATTTGGATACCGTGTCATGCGAAAAAAGGATCTTCAAAGCGTCTCCCGTCGTCATTGAGGAGCTGCCGATCAGTATATTCAGTAGTATCATTACCAGGAGCAGAACTCCCAGCAAAGCGTAGCATGCTTTGATCCTGCTGCTTTTCATTTGTTCACCCGCCGTTTAGTTCAGCTTGTGGAAATACTCCATGCCGCTGTCATCCGCGGCTCCCGCAAAGATCTTATTCATCTCTACGATCATGTCCGCTGCGCCGGTGGTCCGCTGGAAAGTGCTGGCATCAGTACACCACACATTTCCGCTCTTCACCGCCTCAAAATCGCTGAATTTGTCTGAAATCGCCGTCAGGTCGCCTATACCTTCAAGGCCGCCTTCAATGGTGCTGTTATAGATGAGTATATCAGCATCCACAGCTTTATCATAGAACGCTTCCATCTGCATGTTCATAGTTGAAAGCGCATTGTCATCTTCAATTGCAATATCGTCCAGGGCGTATGTCCCGCCGGCTGTCTCTATCATCTTTGTTACATAATCACCCGGTTTCCTCACCACTACCGAGCCGTTCGAGTTTACCGAGAAAAACGCCACCGAAGGTGCCTCTGCCACAGCATCTGTGTCGACACCTTCCACCTTTGCCACAGCCCCATCGAAGAATTTCTGAGCCTCATCGCTCTTTCCGAGCAGGAGTCCGTACAGTTTGATCCACTCCAGCCTTCCCAGCGGATCCGATTCATAGCTCGATCTCTCTACAAGGACAGGGATACCCAGCTCCTCGATCGCTTCCTTTACCTGCGGGCTATGATATATCATGGTTGATTCTATAGCGAGATCCACATCGCCTTCGAGCAATGCTTCATAGTCCGGAGCGCGGTACTTTCCGATGTAACGGATAGTGTCACTCTCCACCAGTTTTTTTATTTTATCGATGCCCCAGTCGCCTGCCTGAGTGCTCGTCATTATCACCGAGTCAAGTCCGCCGGCAGCGTCGATGAGATCCATGGCAGAAGATGCAGCGTTATATACTGCATGAGCCGGTGCTGCGATCACAGTCATGCCGCTGACTTCATCTTCCGGGAGCCAGTCAGGCAAAGCGTCCGCATCATCAGTGACGAGATATCTGAGGCCGTCTTCTACAGTGACCACAGAGATACCGTCCTCATAATAATCGACATGGAACTGGTCTGCATACTTCAGCTCCATCGAACCTGTGAGGTGCTCATCCCAGACGCTTCCCGCATTGTCTGTACTGCTGCCGCTGCAGCCTGCAAGAGCAAATGCGAGCATTATTGAAATTATCGTTGTCAGGATTTTTCTTATTTTCATAAATGATATAAGCGAATGCAGGGATACCGCTTTCATGCAGCAGTATCCCTGCATTCATTGCAAGTATTATTTTATCGATTCAGGATCGAATGTAAGCGTATACTCGATCTCGTGCGGTTCACTCATCGCAGTTGTGTCTGCGACCACTTCAATCGGACTGTCTAAAGACGCTACCGGGATCTCGAATACTGAATTGCCCTCGGTATTCACCGGTTCGTATCTCTGACCGTCCACGATCATATAATCGTAATACGGGCTGCTCCAGGTGATGACTGCGATGATCTCATCTCCGTTTTTGCGGATCACTGCAGGGCTGTCTACCGAAGCTTTGCCGGTGCCTCCCTCAAGAGCGACCTCAACAGTGTGCTCACCATCAGCTATATCAGTTGCGGCAGAACTGTCCCCGGCAGCTGGGTCCCCGTTTATGACCGCCTGGATGTCATCGCCTTCCACAGGGTCAGATACGACTACTTTGTGATCATACCAGTTGCCATGAGTACCTATGAGAGCTACATTGAACTCCTCATCAAGTGCAGGCACCGGAATGTCAAATCCGTAAACCTCATCTTCATATCCATCGCTGTAAACGACTCTATCGGTGGTAGGCTCAAGCAGTTCAGCGCCCTCTTTTTTGGCATCCTCAGATAAGCCCGGATACAGATTGACGATCTTTTTTGACTGAAGGCTGACATGAATGGTCATCTTTCCGTCAGCGACTGTCAGTATGCCTCTGTCCTGATTTGCCTCACAGACATGGAACATGGAATTATCTGTCTTGAAGGTCGCCACATAAGTTCCGTCAGCGATACCGGGATCAGCGGTCTGCTCCGTACCGCTGCAGCCTGCCATGACAAGCATGGCGGCAGCCAGTACAGCACATATTATTATTCTGGATATTCTAAGTTTCTTCATTCCTGTACCCTGTTTTTCAGACTGCGGATATTCAGCCTACTGAGCCATTGCCTCAGCTGTGTGATCAACATAGATCTTCTGTATGTCTGTGATCCTTCCCAGGCCTTCGATCTGGCAGCTTACATTGTCAGCTCCGAGTCCTGCGCCTGTATCTACAGCCTCATCAGCGCCTTCAACTTCAAATTCACCGCCATTGACGAAACCATAGTACCATGAGCCTTCCTCGTCACCTGCCATATCGTTGTTGGCATGATCACCGGCAACTACCATCAGAGGTCTGAGAATGACCTTTGTGTATCCTGCCTCTTCAAGAGCCTTCTTCACTGCCGGGAAAGCTGTATCTTCAGGCTTGCCTTCTACTGTGCCCACAAATACGTTGCTGTATCCGAGCTGCTTCATCTGCTCCTGCATCTGGTCGTATGTGACGGCAGCTTCGTGGGAAGTGCCATGCCCCAGGAATACGAAAGCAGTGCCATCTGCAGCTGCTGCGTCGAGTGAATCGAATCCGGTCTCAGAAACAGCCTGCGCAACTACAGCCTTGGCAACTGCTTCCTTATCTGCGTTGACCACAGTTGCATCCTCGCCTACTGTTCCGAGCAGCGGCTCAGCAACTTTTACGGTTTCAAACTTGTCTTTATAGTTATTCAGTGCTTCGATGAGCTCGTCATACTCCGCGCCGTGCATCAGGTGTGTCGGCTGGACTACCAGGTTCTTTACTCCGTTGTCTGCGGCTCTCTGAAGGGCCTGCTCAACGTTGTCGATCTTCTCGCCGTCACGCGCGTAGACGTGGTTGATGATGATCTGAGCTGTGAATGCTCTTCTGACAGACCAGTCAGGATTTGCTTCCTGAAGGGCTTTCTCGATTCCGCCGATATCTTCAGCGCGGCTGTCATTGAAGGATGTTCCGAAGCTTACAACGAGGAGCTCGTTCTCACCTATGTCATCCTGATTAAGAGGATCATCCTTGGATGCATCACCTGTATCAGCTCCGAAGTAGTCAGGGCTTGCTTCTTCACCTTCAACCTGTGCCTTCTGCTCGTCTGTCAGCGCATCCCATGCTGCCTTTGCAGCTTCGCACTGAGCATAAGTCTCATCTGTGTAATCCTGAACATAGATGGCATCAATCAGAGCTGCGCATTCTGCAACAGAATCTGCAGTGGGCTCTTCTTCAGGAGCCGGTTCCTCAGTATTGCTTCCGCAGCCTGTCAGAAGCGAGAATGAGAGGATCATAGCGAGTCCAAGCATCAAAACCAATAACTTTTTCTTCATGTCGATATTCTCCTTTTCAACTATGAATATTCGGGCTTTTTCATTAAAAAAGCCTCTTTCCACTCACGGCAAAAAAGGCGACAGAAACAAGGAGTTTTGCTCCTTCCATACTGTACGACCAATTCCACGTGATCGGGAAACCGTCCTCACCGCCCATGGCACTGCAGGCTGGATGCTGACAGTCTCCTGTACTTAAGTTCCGGCAGGTCTCCTGGCTGAAGAACATATCATGCCAGTCCGCCTTCCCGGGTTTTGATACTCACCCAGTGACATAATGGACTGACACGCTCTATCACAGTGACGGGATCGCGCGGGATTCTCACCCGCTTCCCTATTCTCCCCGCCTGATAACGGGGCACCGGCACTTCATATTAATTAATGTTT